>JAZQMR010000138.1:0-8357 GCA_045543505.1 Acutalibacteraceae bacterium
GACTTCATTATTCATTCTTCATTAAAAAATCCGCGTGTGAGATGAATGAACAATGAATGATGAATAATGAAAAATGAATAATACAAACAAAAATACGCATTCTTGCCAACGCGGATTTTTGTTTGTGGTTGGCGACCGAAATGGATGACACATTATTTTGCCTTAAGATACGGACTCTATAAGCTTTCGGCGCTATCAAGTTAAAGTTGTTTAATGATTTCCTCGTTCCATATCAATTCGGAAAAAGTAGTATATAATAACAAGGCTGAAAAAAATATAGGGATGTAGCCAAGCGGTAAGGCAACGGACTTTGACTCCGTCATTTCGCTGGTTCGAATCCAGCCATCCCAGCCACTTCCTTTCATTCGAGCCATTAGCTCAGTTGGCAGAGCACTTGACTTTTAATCAAGGTGTCCGGAGTTCGAATCTCCGATGGCTCACCAAAAAACACCTCCCTAACTGGGAGGTGTTTGCTATTTGTTAAAGTCAGCGACAAACTACAGTTAAAACGCGCCACACTTAAAGTTGATTCTCAAAACACTGCACATAACTACAGCATTAACGTAATGCTTATGTCAAGGACTTATTGCGACCGGCCGGCTACCTCCTATCCCCATCGTCTAAAAAACGATCTAATACGCTCGCTATATTATAGACACTTGTCAGCAAATTATGCCAAGTTGTCAAATCGAAAATATAAGATTTATCAATTTTTTCTCTATATGATTTGCACCACCAATCTTTACTACACGCCGACTTTGCTTTAATTATCTCTATAATATAAGCTCCTGCTGCTGCGATAACACCAATTCCACTTGCACCCAAAATTAACCTTAATACACCACGAGCACCACTTATTGGTTTAGCTGATGGATTTGATGTTTTTTTCATGCTTGTTTTCAGCTTTTCAATTTCCTGCTGCAATTCTTTGTTGTCTTTCTCAGCTTTAAGTTTTTGCATTTCTTCAAGTAAAGCTTTATTTTCTTTCTCGGCTTTAAGTTTTTGTATTTCTTCAAGTACCGCTTTATTTTCCTTTTCCGCTTTAAGTTTTTGTACTTCTTCAAGTAAAGCTTTATTTTCTTTATCAGCTTTAAGTTTTTGCACTTCTTCAAGTAAAGCTTTATTTTCATTTTCGAGCTTTTGCCTCTTCGATGCCTCTAAGTTGAGTTTTTGCTGTGCTTTCTCCTTTTCCTCTGCAAAAATGGCAGCGATCTTTCTTGCTGTTTTCTCGTTGGTTACAGCGTATCCAAGGTTTCCTACTGAGCACACGGATAATGCACATACCAGTGATAATGACGTTAACTTTTTCAGCATTTACATCTCTCCTAAAAATTTATTGCAATTTTATTATAACAGCTGAAATAAAATTGTCAAGTAATTTTAGCAAAAGAAAACTGAATTTCAAGGCGTTATGGGTTCTATTGGCATAAAATTTGTTTACTGAAAAAGTATAATTCTGGTATTAAGAGGTGTTTTAATTAGAACTTTCTTTTGGTTCTAGCGCTCCAACCCAGCCGCGAGGCCAACGAAAATAATATTTATTTTCGTTGTGGCCAAGATCCCAACAAGTTGCGCTCTTGGTTGGCCGAAGGCCCTACGTGCCTTCGGCGCCCAGCTGCTTGCTCATGGCTCTCCCCCTAAAGAGGGACCATCCCTTGACTTCGTAAAACGCGCTTGATATAATTGAGAAAGTTTGACGCTGGAGTAACTCAGTTGGTAGAGTACATCACTCGTAATGATGAAGTCGAGAGTTCAAGTCTCTTCTCCAGCTCCATGTGCTGATATAGCTCAGTAGGCAGAGCACATCCTTGGTAAGGATGAGGTCAGCGGTTCGAATCCGCTTATCAGCTCCAGAATTAGAGGCGCCGCGCGGTATAGTGCGGCGCATTTTTTGTTATCAAAAATTAAAGCTCGCAAAAAATTCCACAAATTATATTTGACAACTGCTCGAAAATATATTATCATGGCCTTAAAGCTATATTTTTAATTCAGAAAGGAAGTTTTTTGTGAACAAATTGTTTAATTTCGCGCAAGCAAAAGGCAAATGGCACAGATTACCCTCTTTTAATTTAGGAGGGGGGGCGAAGTTATATAAAAACTTTGCCCAAAAATTGTTGGCGGTGTCGCTGTGCATGGCGATCATGTTACTGGGGGTACCTCTAAAAAATAGAACGATGGCAGCAACTAGTGGAAAATGCGGAGACAATCTTACTTGGAAACTCACAGAAAACGGCGCCGGAACCTATAAGCTTTCAATTGAAGGAAGCGGCCCCATGTATAACTACAGCGAGCCACCTTCATGGACCAAGGACTTTCAGCAGGCTATTACAGAGGTGTCTATCTCAGATGATGTAACATCTATTGGAAATCTTGCATTTGGGTGGCTCCCGAATGTGTCATACTTTAAACTTCCTTCCAAGCTTACTCGTATTGGCAAATGGGCATTCTATGGTTGGGCACCCTCGCGCAAGTTCTCCGTTATTCCCGCGGGTGTCACAGAGATAGGTGAGCGTGCCTTTAATGACTGCGAGGGTCTGCAAAGTATTAACGTTTCGTCACAGAATCCCACATATACAAGTGTCGACGGAGTTTTGTTTACCAAAGATAAGAAGACTTTAATCGCATATCCAGCGGGGAAACAGCTTACCAACTACTCTATTCCTGATGGTGTTGTTTCTATCGGTAAAGACTCTTTTGCTGAGGCTACAAAGTTGCGCTCCATTTCTATTCCTTCCTCCGTTGCCTCTATCGGTGCCGATGCTTTTTTGGGTGCGGGTCTTCTCTCTATCGATATTCCAGATTCTGTTACTTCCCTTGGTAGTGGTGCTCTTCGATGTGGCTATATGACTTCTGTGCACTTAGGTTCAGGGGTTTCTACGGCAGATTTCTCTGGGCTCTTCTGGGGCTGCGGTTCCTTAAGGACAATAACTATTTCCGAGAATAATCCAAACTACAGCTCAGTGTATGGCGCTGTTTGTACAAAAGATAAAAAGCGTTTGGTGTATTTCCCTGCTGCTTGCCCAAATAAGACCTTTATTGTTGATGCTGGCATCGATACGCTAGGATCTTCTGCGTTTTCGTCTTCAGAACCAATTTCTCGCGCCGGTGTTACCTCTGGTGGAGTAGGACTCATGTCTCTTGAGAGTGTTATCTCTGCAGGTATTGACTTTTTATCATTTGGCCACGTTGCCTCTGCGGCTACCTATGTTTCGGGTCTAGAGTCTCTTGTGCTTCCTTTTGGCCTTACAACGATAGAGGACTATGTATTTGATGATTGTATTACGCTAAAAGAACTTCATGTACCTTGCTCATGGGAAGGCAATCAGACGTTGCAAAATTTATTTGCAGGAGAAACCGGTGTAAGAATTGGTGAGGATGGAACTACCTTTCAAGTATTGCAAACAACCGGAAACTATACTACAGACGAGAGGAAAGTTTACTATGACGTCCACCAAGCACCAGGAGCAACTTGTGTAACTGAAGCATACTGTTTAGCGTGTGAAAAAAATGTCTTAGATCCAAATAATCATAGTTGGAACGAAGGAGAAGTCATATCTGCTGCTTCTTGTTCTGCTGATGGATTAAAAAAGTTTACTTGTACATACGGCTGTGGCAAAACAAAAGAAGAACCGATTCCAACATTACCGCATACATTCACAACATATACCTACAATAATGATGCTAGCTGTACCTCCTCTGGAACGAAAACTTCGCACTGCGAGGTCTGCGGTGCATTAGATACGGTTACTGACCCTGATCACCCTGCAACTGACCATAACTGGGTAAACGGCATTTGTTCCTTTTGCGGAGATATGTATGTTGGTGACGATAAGCTTAATGCCCCAACTGGAGAACGTGCACTCCAGCTTACTGTAGCCAGTTTAGGTATGACACTGGTTCTCGCCCTCGGCATCATGCTCCGGCTACTTACAAGTAAGAGAACATTCGAGGATTAGGTGAGCGCCCCTGCGCATTGTGCGGGGGCTTTTTTAGACCGGCATTCGGTTGAGTATAGCGTTCTTTTGCGCCGCGCAAAAAAACGTGCCGCGCTGTTGGTTTTTTTGGCGCGATCTGCTACAATGCCTACAAATGTTAATTTTAAAGGAGGATATACTGTGTCTAAACCACAAGCGGTCGCGTTTTTTGAGGAAATTTCGAAGAACAACAAACTCGCCCAAGAGGTCGAAAAAGTAGTCAAAGGGAAAAACTCCGATGAGACAAAAGCTAAGGAATTACTTTCCTTAGCGAAGAAGTACAATTTTAACTTTACGAAAGAGGAAGCCGCAAGTGTCCAAGAAGCACTCAAAAAGCCGCTTTCAACCGAGGAAATGCTCGAGGTGAGCGGCGGAAAAATCAACCTGAAGTCAAGCCTCATGGCTGCGGCAATGCTGCTTGGTCTGGGGGCCGGTGGGGCTACTCTGTCCAACATGGAGGCCAGCGCGGGAGGTCCAGGTGCCGCTCAAGGTCAGCCTGAGAAAGATAACGCGAACGACGATGATAGCGCGAGCATTACCGACGAAGAACTGCGACGGTTGGAAAATGATGGTACAGATGATCAGCAAGAGCAAGTAAACATTTCTGAAGTTGAACAAATTTTTATAAACTGGATTAATCGAGGTAATCAAACTGGTCGCGCGAATACTCCGGATGAAGAAGTCCAGGCGATGGACGAGGACACTATGCAACCTGCATAAGGTTCGGTAGGCTCCGCTTCCCGTCGATCTAACCCTTTATTTTTCACTGTCTACGACGGTTATCAGCCTCGGCAGCCCAACCCTTTCAACGCGCTTACTGAACACGGCGCTTTGCGGAGGGACGGAAACGGTATTCCGGCTGTGCAGCGTGGGCTCGTGGTTCAGCCAGATTTCAGGAGCGCTGCAAGGGAAGCTGTCTACCTGACCCAACAAGCTCGTCGGCAACCTACTCAAACTAACCAACAGGGATTGGGGCTTATTTTTAATCCATCTTTGGTTGGTCAGCCTGGCTCTGAGCATACGCAAAAGGAAAAACTTTCGCGGAAACAAGAAATGAAACAACAACGCGAACAAGAGGAGAATAGTCGTCCAAAGTTGCCAGTTAACCAAGCTGAGCACCGCAATGGTGATGAGCAGGTGCGGAAACGTCGTGCCCGTAGGGATGCTGGCTGGAAGATTAAATCTGCTTTAACGGCCGCCAATCGAGACGCTTTGGTTGCGAAATATCGTTCAGGAGCCTCTGAGACGTCGGATAGAGAGTGGATTATTTCGGTTGCTCACGCGGTTGCGAATGGACTACGTCCATATCTTACTTTGCCACTAACTGCGACTCGGCATAAGGATTTTCGCGAGCGGTGTGCCTACTGCGGACGTGCGGGTTGCGTGGAAATATCCGAGCCAAATACAAAGGGGAAATCACACGTCCGCTGCACACATGATGACTGTCCGCTGAACTGGGTTAACTTTGAGCATCGTCGCCAGGTTTCTCCCTCTACGCCTTCGGTTGCAGCGTATAAATATGAGGTCAAACGATGGGCAATGTTGCCTGCTCTTATTGAAGAGATAAAGAATTTGGTAGATCGCACCGAATACGATAACTACGGAAATGCTGTACGCCTGCATGATTCTGCAGAGGTTGCGCAGCAAGCTAACAACGCAAGGCAGCAAGCTAACAACGCAAGGCGGCAAGCAGCAACAAGGGTACAAACCATAGAGAAGCTGCAGAGTGGCGAAAAGTTGTCTGACGATGAAAAAAGGGATCTTGCAAAAAAGGCTCTTGCAAAAAAGGCAGCAAAGGCTGGCCTAGTAAAGTGCCGAACAACGAGAGCACCTGGCAGTAAGGGATGTGGATCTACGAATGTGCGTTTAAATGTACCCAGGAAGAATAGCATGCAATTTAAGTGCAAGGACTGCGGGAAAACTTTCTCTTATAAGATTGACGAACTGCTCGCTATACTGCCCGCGGCTGCACCAGGGGCTGAGCAAAATGAGCCGCAAATGCAGAGGCTGCGAGCGAATTATACATTCAACATGAATCAAATGAACAATAATAACAACATAAATAACCTAAACGATCTAAATAACATAAACAACATAAATAACAATAGCCTTAACCGCTATGTCGACTGCGAATTTTATGACAGCGAAGATAACCTGATAGAGCTCTACGAAGAGGGGCGGCCCACGGTAAAGGAGCGAGGGAACGGTCCGCAACAATCTATGCAAAATATGAACCAAATGAACGGCCTGCTGCAAAACAATCACTTTGACCAAAATCAACGACAAACATTACGACAAAACACGAATCAAATGAACAACAATAACAATATAAATAATCTAAATAACGCAAATAACATAAACAACATAAACAACCTAAACAACCTAAACAACATGAACAACAATAGATTTAACCACGATGTTTGCCACAACGCAGAGATGAACTCTGATGAGATTATGTCGGCCGCGACTTTTATGGCAGAGACGGAACCCTTCGTAAGCTCAAAAAAGACCAACAACCCGAGGTGAAAGAGCGATCTGAAGATTATGAAAACCCAGAGCCAAATGGCTCTGGGCCGGGTATGATGGGATACAACGGACCGCAACCGCAAACCATTCATCAGCCATTTCAAATAATGAACCCAAATGGAGTTGGTTTTAACTTTGGTGGCTAAGGCATGAATCAAAATAACCAGTCGCAACAAAATTCCGATGACGACAATGCGGCCTATTTGGGGATGGACTTTGATGACGATAACGAAACTGATATATTCCATATAGACGCTATGACTGAGCGCCAAAACCAAGCGTCTGGGGATCACAGTGTGGAAGAAAGGCCACATGAGGAACCGTGGCAAGAAGCGATGAGGAACGTTCCGCATGCTGGACATAATGTGATTTTTGCATGGGTTCACGAAGAAAAACCGCATGAGTCTCATTATTACTGCCGGGACTGTAAAGAATTCTTTACGTCTTCGTTCTAACTGGTAATACGGCCAAAACGATCGGTTTTAGGCGCTGCCCAAGAGATATTGTGAAGCAAGCTGCATTTGGAGAAGGAGAGTCTTGAATTCTTTGCAAAGTTATTATTATCTTATAGCTGCACAGGCTTTTGCACAGCAACTTGAAAGATTTAATAACGTATTTGAGTTTATTAAAAATACAGCATTGCTAAATTTTTATATATTCGACAAAATCCCTACGCATAAACAGCAAAAGAGAATACTTAATCATTTGCAAATTCTTCGAATAGCAGTAAGTTTTTCGGGCAAACCTCGCAAGCTAATGCCGCTTCGGCCGGTGGACAACAATGTTTTCTGGCTGACGCTTGGCTGCATCGTGGTTGGGCTCGCGATTTTGCTGTTCGTAATTTTGTCGAGCTCGTACTTCATCAACTCGCTTGTTAAGCCACTGAGGGAAATCGGCAACACGGCGCGGAAGGTTGCGCTGGGCGACTTTAATGCGCGGCTGGAGAAGCTCTATGACGACGAGGTTGGCGACCTTTGCGACACCATAAACTACATGGCGCGCCGGCTGGGCGAGTCCGAGCGGATGAAAAATGAATTTATTTCGTCGATTTCACACGAGTTGCGCACGCCGCTGACGGCGATAAAGGGCTGGGCGGAGACGCTAGAGATGGGCGAAGGCCGGGACCTCGAGACAAATCGACGCGGGCTCAAGGTTATCAGTCGGGAGGCGGAGCGGCTTTGCGGGTTGGTTGAGGAGCTGCTCGACTTTTCGCGCATCCAGTGCGGTAAGATGATTTTGTCGCTCGAGCGAATCGACATCTTGGCAGAAATCAGCGAGGCCGTGTACATGTTCAAGGACAGGGCCGCCGCCGAGGAGAAAGATCTCATTTACGCGGAGCCTCCCATTTTGTCGGCGGTCTTGGGCGACAAAAACCGCCTAAGACAGGTCTTCATCAACATCATCGACAACGCGCTGAAGTACACGCCGAAGGGCGGCGCGGTGACCGTGAATATTAAAGAGGCCGCCGGATTTATTTACATCTCCGTGAGCGACACCGGCTGCGGGATTCCGGCTGAGCACCTGCCTCGTGTGACGGACAAATTTTACAAGGCGAACACCTCTCAAGGTGGCTCCGGTATTGGGCTTGCGGTTGTCAAGGAGATTGTTCAGCTTCACTCGGGCACCCTGGACATCGCTAGTGAGGAAAACGTCGGCACTGTCGTAACGGTTGCAATTCCAACTGATAACGCTTCTAGTGAAACTTAAACAAAGTATAGCGGTATGCACTTCAGCTGTGCGCAAAATCGGGGCCGTGAGGCTGCTCCATAAGCTTATGGAGCAAAGCAAGTTTTATCAATAAAACTTGCTAAACACCAGAATTCAAGTTTGAATTCTGGTGGTCTCACGGCCCCGATT
>JAZQMR010000139.1:0-6686 GCA_045543505.1 Acutalibacteraceae bacterium
CTTCAGCAGTTTTTTCTGCAAAAACAATTCTCGCAGCAGCTGTTTTTCGAGACTCTTCGGCAGCAGAGTTTATAATTTTCAGTGCCTCCTCATTAGCAACTTCAACGATTTGTTTCGCCTCATTTTGAGCCGTCTTTTGACGCTCCAAAGCCAAATTTTCTATACTCTTAACCGCGTTAATCATTTCAGAAGCCAAGCCATCAGCGCCCTCCCTCAAAATTCCAATAAACACAAAAATAATATACGCAACACGCACGCATATTATTTTAGCAGATAAATTCAAAGTTTTCTATTCCATTTTCAAAAGAGGCATTACCAAAAAGTGATATACAGTGCAAAATGGAAGCATTGATAAGCCCGAAATGCGGGAGCGACAAACGAGTAAAAAGCGGATTCAACAATAAAAAACAGCAATATTTGTGCAAAGAATGTAGATGCCACTACATGGTAGAGCAGCGCGGCTACCCGGAGCATATCAGACGAAGGCATTGTTAAACTTTCATATATTCAATGAAATCCCTATGCACAAACAGTAAAAGAGAATACTCAACCATCTGTAAACTCTTCGAATAACAGTAAGTTTTTCGTGTAAATCGCGCAAGATAATTAGCAACAGCCGATTCCTCCGCTCGACGGTGTACGTGTGTGCTTTTTCGACGAGATGTTTTGTCGGGGCAATAATTTTGTATACACGCTAATAGTTATATGCATAAAATTTCGCATCAATATGACTAATTTTACTCGAGAGTTTTTGGAAGTAGTTTGTTTCTCGCCTGCCAATCTTAAATCCGACAATCCGCTTTGTGGCGCGGTCTAAGTTTTTTCGGTAATAAATGCAACTATGCTCGCGTTAATGGCAATTTCGCCAATATCACCAGGTGAGAATGCGCAGCTAATGCAGAAGTGTTATTTTGCACGAAACTTTCGCGATAAAATAGCGATACTAGCCGCTTGGAGTCTAATCATCTATCTGTGCAGCTGGCGTATTTTCCCAGGTACCTTCATCTCTCCAGCAACAGAATTTTTATTGACGACACGGTTTAGCAAAGTTCAATAAAGAGCACGGCTTAAACAGTCAGTTTCTCGGTTGGTTACAATTTTGTTTCCAGAACTAAAAAAACTTGTGTCCTCACTGTACTCAACGTCTATTTATGATCTCTTAGTGAGCTCCCTGTGTGAAACAGATTGCCGGTACAAATCTAACTCGTATGTAGACACTTTTGAACGAGGCTTAAAATGGTCGCTATGGCCGCGAGATGGCAAGGAAATCTGTTAGCTCTAGAGTCTGTTTACATAAAAGTAAGCTAAAAAATATCGGATTAAATTCATTTTTGATTCGGCCACATCTTGCAAAATAGCATGTGTAAAACAGACATTTATTCACCTGTGTTTTGGTTGCTGTAATCACAGCGTTGGCTTGCTGCTGTGAGCGATTCCCATTTATAAAAAATTCAGTTTTATGAAAGCTGACCTATATATTTTCCTTTAAAATCTCGTCTCTGAGAGGCTTTTTAGGGTCTATGTGAACAGACTCTAGTTTACCTGCAAAATCTCTTGAGCAAAAACATTACGTTCAACTCATTTAATTCCTGGATACTGAAATTGAAGAGATTGAGGTCGAAATCGCTGCAATTATGGACTTATTAAAATCTCCGATTGCTACCATTCCAGGCATTCGTTATCGCATTGGAGCCATGACTTTAGCTGAAATTGGTGTTTTTTCTCGATTTGATTCTCCGGATAAGATTTTTACCTATGCTGAAATGGCGCCACCTACCTATCAGTTATGTCAATTAACCAATTGTTATGCTCATATGGAAAAAAGGGCATTGCTAAATTCCGGTATATGCAAGCGAAAACCCTGTAAAATCAAATTCTAAAAAACTGCATAAGTAGCCGTTTATTTTAACTTTTACCGTTTGTAAAAATCGCATCCATGTATGCAACGTTAGCAATGCCTCAAAGCAGGCTATCGTTTTAGGTGTAACGATTCTTCAGTGACGCCTGTCCACTTTCCAACGGGTAATTTTTCTTGTATAATAGATACAAATTTGCAAAACGTTGGAGCCAGGGGAGGTGGGTTGGTTGCATAAAGGGCACAGAGGACGCCTGAAGAAGAAATTCATAAAGTACGGCGCGGACTCGCTGGAGACGCACGAACTGTTGGAGTTGCTGCTGTACTACGGGATCCCGCGCAAGGACACCAACGAACTCGCGCACACGCTAATAAAGATCTTTGGGTCGCTGCCGCAAGTGTTTGACGCACCGATGAGCAGCCTCCTTAAGGTGACTGGTGTTGGCGAATCGACGGCCATTTTAATACGTCTGGTGTCCAAATTGAGTCGAGTTTACGCCGAGAAAAACTACAAGCTCAACAGCAAGCGGCCCACGAAGACTCAGGTAGAGCAGATAATATTGAACAAATTTATTGGCAGAATAAAGGAGCACGTGGTCCTGGTGCTGTTCGACGCCAAGCGGAACATGGTCTTTTGCGACGTCATTTCGCAAGGCTCTTTTGGCTCAACGGGCTTTCACATACGCGACATCATCGAGCTGGCACTCAAGTTCAATGCGACACGGGCCATCATCGCGCATAACCACCCTAGCGGTATCGCCTTACCTTCGAGGGAGGACGTTGAGACGACGATTGAGCTCAAAAATGCCCTCAAGTTGATTGAGGTGAAGCTGGTCGACCACATCATCGTGGCGGATAACGACTATGTTTCCATCGCCGACAGCGAACTCGGCAAACAAATCTTGTAAAAAGCGTGATTTACTATGAATTTCAAATTGAAGTCGGACTACAAACCCACTGGCGACCAGCCCCAAGCGATTCAGGCGCTGGTGGACGGCATAAATAAGGGCTACAAGGAGCAAACCCTCCTTGGCGTAACGGGCTCGGGCAAGACCTTCACGATGGCGAACATAATCGAAAAATTGAACCGTCCGACGCTAGTCTTGGCGCATAATAAGACCTTGGCTGCCCAGCTCTGCTCGGAGTTTCGCGAGTTCTTCCCGGAGAATGCTGTCGAATATTTCGTGAGCTACTACGACTACTACCAGCCGGAGGCCTACATCGCGACGACCGACACTTACATTGAGAAGGATTCTTCGATTAACGATGAGATCGACAAGTTGCGACACTCGGCGACTTCTGCGTTATCGGAGCGGCGTGATGTGATTATCGTTGCGAGCGTCTCGTGCATTTACAGCCTCGGCAACCCGATTGACTACCGCACGATGGTGATTTCCTTGCGACCTGGCATGCAAAAGAGTCGCGATGAGATCCTCAAAAAGCTCGTCGAGCTGCAATATGAACGCAATGACGTGAACTTGACGCGAAATAAATTTCGAGTTCGCGGCGATGTCGTGGAGATTTTCCCGGCTGTCTCGAGCGATACCGTCATACGAGTCGAGTTCTTTGGCGATGAGATAGACCGTCTTTGTGAGATAAATCCGCTTACCGGTGAGGTCAAGGCGACCATCAAACATGTCGCGATTTATCCGGCGTCGCACTACATTGTGCCAAGAGAAAAAATGCAGCAGGCCCTTGTGGACATCGAGGCGGAGCTGGGGGAGAGGGTGCAGTTTTTCCGCGAGAACGAGCAACTTGTCGAGGCGCAACGCATCGAGCAACGGACTCGCTACGACATGGAAATGCTTGAGGAAATCGGCTTTTGCAAGGGCATCGAGAACTATTCGCGGATACTCTCAGGCCGGCAGCCCGGCGAGTCGCCATTCACGCTGCTGGACTACTTCCCGAAGGATTTCCTCCTGTTTGTCGACGAGTCGCATGTGATGTTGCCGCAGGTGCGGAGCATGTTCGCGGGCGACAGGGCGCGCAAGCAAAATTTAATCGATTATGGCTTCAGGCTGCCGTCGGCGTACGACAATCGGCCGTTGACCTATGATGAGTTTTACGAGAAGGTCAATCAGGTTGTCTTTGTGAGCGCAACGCCGGGAGACTTCGAGAAGGAAAAAAGCGCACGCATCGTCGAGCAGGTAATTCGACCAACTGGACTTGTCGACCCGGAGGTTATCGTCAAGCCAATTGAAGGGCAAATCGACGACTTAATTTCGGAAATCAACAAGCGAATTGAGGTGGGCGAGCGAGTACTTGTGACGACGCTGACGAAAAAAATGGCCGAGGACTTGACAGCATATCTGCAAGAAGTCGGCATAAAGGTTCGTTACATGCATTTTGGTATCGACACCGTGGAGCGCATGGAAATCGTGCGAGATCTGCGCCTCGGTGAGTTCGACGTGCTCATTGGAATAAACTTGTTGCGCGAGGGTCTGGACATCCCGGAGGTGTCGCTTGTTGCCATACTCGACGCGGATAAAGAAGGCTTTTTGCGCTCCGAGCGGTCGCTCATACAGACGATAGGACGCGCGGCAAGAAACGCTCATGGACAGGTCATCATGTATGCCGACGAAGTGACGCCATCGATGGAAACCGCCCTCAAGGAGACTGAGCGACGCCGGAAGATTCAGCTCGAGTACAACGAAAAACACGGAATTATACCAAAGACGATCGTAAAAAAAGTGGCCGATGTGCTAGAAATTTCCTCGCACGACACGACCAACGAAAAAGTCAAGAAAAAGCTCAGTAAGAGCCAAAAAGAGCAGTTAATCTTGGAGCTCGAGAAAGAAATGAAGGCTGCGGCAAAGTTGTTAGAGTTCGAGCACGCAGCCTTCCTGAGGGATAAGATTAAGGAGTTGAGGGGAAAGTAAACGGCACAAGGCGATTCCTTTCGAGTTTTTTGGGAGGCGAAGAGGAGAATTTATCTGTTCAAAAAATCTCTAATTCTCACGCGTTGTAGTCTTATTTAACGGTGGTAACTCTACAAATAGTGTAAGATGTATTCCTTGGTTCGGTGGTTTTTACTGCAAAAGTGGCGTTTGACTTAGCGGTTGTACTCCAAGTTATTTACTTGCCAGTCTTTCAAGACATCGCACATATCTTGCGCATACTCCTTTGCCTTACTCACATCGTGATCTAGATAATTGCCGCATTCAATGGCCGTGTTGCCAGGCAGAATGCCATTAAAATTTGCAATATAGTTCATTGCATCTTTAGTTAAGCTTAAAGCTTGTTCGTGGGCTATGCCTCGAACTAGCAGATAAAAGCCAGTCCTGCACCCCATAGGACCAACATAAACTATATTTTTGCTAAACTTGCTGTTGCGCACAAAGGTTGCCAAAAGATGCTCGAAACTGTGTAGCCCTGCATTTTCTAAAAACGGCGGCGTATTCGGCTTAACCATGCGGATATCATATGTCATAATGTCGCCGTCAACTCGCGAAATATACATACCTTTGCTAATTTTGGTGTGGTCAACCTTGAAACTTTCGATTTTGTTCATCAAATAGGTTCCCCTTTTGAAAGATAATTTTTATAAAATGATTACAGGGGAAATTTTATCAAAAATAACTCTGTAAATCCAGCAAAGAATCTTTTTGGAAAGTTACAAACTTTATGGAGAGCAATGCGTTAACCAACTTGTGCAAGATGGCGGCACTATACCGCGCGGCCTGGCTAAATCTAAGGTTTAAGGGCTGATTTGAGCAAAGTTTGGCTTTTCTTAAAAAATTTTTAAAAAAGTGTTGACTTCTCAAAAAAGATGCGATATCATTAACATTGTCGCTGAGCGGATGTGAACGCTCTTAGGCAGCGATGACCGCGTGGGAGCATAGCTCAGCTGGGAGAGCACCTGCCTTACAAGCAGGGGGTCACAGGTTCGAGCCCTGTTGCTCCCACCACCCAGATGGCCCGGTAGTTCAGTTGGTTAGAACGCTAGCCTGTCACGCTAGAGGTCGACGGTTCGAGCCCGTTTCGGGTCGCCATCTTTTGCCTTTGTAGCTCAGTCGGGAGAGCAGAGGACTGAAAATCCTCGTGTCGATGGTTCGATTCCGTCCGAAGGCACCATTTAAATTTGCGGATGTAGCTCATCTGGTAGAGCGCCACCTTGCCAAGGTGGAGGTAGCGAGTTCGAGCCTCGTCATCCGCTCCATTTGTTTCTAAATGAATGGAGCGATATCTATTTTTACAACGGTTGCGAGAAGAATTTGTGTATTTACATACGTTCTTTTTTTGTCTGTCGCATTAACTGGTTGCGTTTTTAGCAATTATAACAACGACACTTCAATTGCTACTAGCGAGAATGGTTCGTGTATCAATTGGCGTGGAAGTTTCGAAAACGGCAACAAAGTTTATACGGTGCAAGTTGGCGAGTTGACTGGCATTAGGAAGCTTGCGGTGGCTGCGGTAGATGAGCCGTGCGATACGGAAATTAATTTTTCTATCAATGTAAAAAATGGTAAAGCAAAGTTAGTTTTTATCGATCCGAATTTGAGCGTAACAGTTTTGAAGGAAGTAACGTCTCAAGGCGAATCCGCGTATAATGACAATATCTCGGTGAGATGCCTTAAAGGACGAAATCTTCTCAAGATTGTTGGCGAAAATTACACTGGCGATTTTAAAATCGCTCAAGAAGGTCCGGTTTTGTTTCAATACGAAGGATCTTTATTTGGAGGTAAAGCATCCTCGCTAGAAGGTAATTTCGATAATGTGTCTGATGAAGAATTTCCTTTTGGCTCAAGGCAAAGAATAGAATTCGTTTAAGTTATTGTTTACATTTTAAATTTGGCGCCATAGCCAAGTGGTAAGGCATGGGTCTGCAAAA
>JAZQMR010000140.1:0-3028 GCA_045543505.1 Acutalibacteraceae bacterium
AAGGCCCGTAGGGCCTTCGGGGCCTCGCGGCGCCCCTGTGTTTGCTGAGGCACTCCTAACTGATAAAAGCTATTTATTTACAACGCAAAAAAACATATAATAAACGAGTAAAGCTTAAAAAGAGGTGCATCTTGTGAACAGCATGGAAAACATTTTAGACAGCGTGAAGAATGTGCATTTTATCGGCATTGGTGGCTCGGGGATGTGCCCGATGGCCGAGATTTTGCAAAGTAAAGGATATAACGTTAGTGGCTCTGACAATTACATCTCCGACACGCTCAAGCGGATCATGGATGGCAACATCAAGATTTACCTTGACCACGACGCGAGAAACATTGAAAACGCCGACTTAGTTGTGTATTCAGCGGCCATAAAAGAGGATAATGTGGAGCGAGCAGCAGCAACTCAAGCGGGAATTCCTTGCATCGAGCGCTCAGTGATGTTGGGCCTTTTGTGCGCCAAGTATGAAAATCCGATTGCAGTTTCGGGCACGCACGGAAAGACAACAACCACAGCCATGCTCGCGCAAATTTTTACCATGGCACAAAAGGATCCAACGGCTATAATTGGCGGAAAGCTGCCGTTCTTTAATGGTAACAGCCGTGTAGGCGACTCCGAGACGATTGTCTGCGAGGCCTGCGAATATGTCGATTCCTTCTTGGAGATTACGCCGGCCATCGCGGTCATAACTAACGTCGAAGCTGACCATTTAGACTACTTCAAGACGCTAGACAACGTGATAAGCTCGTTTCATAAGTTTGCTCAAAGAGCGACGGACTGTGTGTTCGTCAACGGCGACGACGAAAATTCGCTTCGTGCCGCAAAGGACCTTTCTGTGCCGGTTATTACTTTTGGTTTGAACCGCAATAATACCTACTACGCGGAAAATATCTCTGATGAGAATATACCTTTTGCAAGTTTCACCTTGATGAAGAGCGGCGAGAAAATCGCCGATATTAAGCTGTCCGTCCCTGGTAAGTATAATGTCTACAATGCTGTGGCGGCGGCTGCCGTGGCGTATCATGTGGGTGTTGCTAGCGACGACATTTCGACAGCATTGGGCGCCTTTACTGGAGTTCATCGCCGCTTTGAGGTGCTCGGCGAAGTGAACGGCATAACCGTGGCCGACGACTTTGCGCATCATCCAACTGAAATTACCTCGGTTTTGACGGCCGCCTCAAAGATGGGCTTCAATCGAGTAATTGCAGTATTTCAGCCGCACACGTACTCGCGCACGGCGGACTTTCTCAATGAATTCGCGGAGTCTTTGTCGATTGCTGATATAACTGTTTTATCGGAGATTTTAGCTGTCCGTGAAGTCAATTCTCAAAATGTTCACTCGGAAGATTTAGCTGCCAAAATAAAGAATTGCATTTGCCTGCGTACGTTTGAGGAAATTACAGACTGCATTGAAGAAATCGCGAAGCCTGGAGATTTAGTGCTGACAATGGGTGGCGGGAATGTTTATGTCTGCGCAAATATGATTTTGGCAAGGCTGAGCGAGTGACTTTTACTGAGTACGAGGAAGAATGCTCATTTTTTGAAGTTTCCCCTTTTGTTTAACAGCCTGCGCGGGCCGCGAGGCCAAAGAAAATAATATTTATTTTCTTTGTGTCCAAGAGCCCAACTTTGTTGGGTTCTTGGATGGCCGAAGGCCCAAAGGGCCTTCGGCGCCTCGCGGCGCCAGCAGCTGTTGCTTTTTCTTGACGCTACTCAGAACACTTTGCTAAAATAAAACAACATGGTAAAAGCACTTGGAGGAGGGAAGCACATGATAAAAAAGGCCAATATCAAAGTTATCTTCAACATAACATTGGTAGTATTTTTGGCCTCATTGTTTGCCTATTTGTGCTTTTCGGACAATGGCCTTGTTGAGCTGGTTGCAAAGCTAAAGGGCTTTAATAAAGGATGGCTTTCAGCGGCGTTCCTTTGCCACCTGACTAATATCTCGATTGACATTTATTTGGTGTACAAATTTACCTCGAATATGGACTCGAGATACACCTTAAAGAGGGCCGTTCGCTCGGCGATGATAGGGCAATTTTTCTCGGCAGTTACGCCAAGCGCCTCGGGAGGACAACCGATGCAAGTTTACGCCATGTCAAAGCAAGGGGTCGACAGCGGCGTCTCGACCTCCGCGCTGGTGCAAAAATTTCTAGTCTACCAGACCGTTTTAACGTTTTACAGCATGTTGGCAATTTTAATCCGATTTGACTACTTTAACAGCCTGAACCAGATCGTCTGGACGCTGGCGCTAACAGGTTTCATCATGCAAGCCGTGGTAATCGCGGCAATTTTGCTGTTTTCGTTTAACCGGAAAATCACATCGCATATAATCTCCGTGTTGATTAATTTGTTGGCAAAGTTTCACCTCATAAAAAACGCCGACGAAAAAATTGAAAAAATCGAGCAAAAGCTTTTGTCCTTTCATGAAGGAAATAAGGCGCTTTACAGGGGGAAGCGGATATTTTTCACTACATACGCGCTAACGGCGCTGCAATTGACGGCGATTTTTCTCGTGCCGTATTGCATCTACCGGGCATTTCACCTGGAGGGCGCTCGCATGATAGACATGATTTGTGCGCAGTCATTTGTAACGATGACGTCATGTTTGGTGCCAATCCCCGGTGCCTCTGGTGCGACTGAGGGTGCCAGCTCGATATTCTTTAGCCCTTTTTTCGACGAGACAACAATCAAGTCGGCCATTGCGTTATCGCGTTTTATCTCGTACTACTTCACAATTTTAATCTCTATGCCATTTTCAAGGTTTGTGAAAAAGGAGAAGGGAACGAAAGAGGATTGATCAAACCTGGGCGCCGCGAGGCGCCGAAGGCCCGCAGGGCCTTCGGCCGACCAAGAGCGCAACGTTGTTGGGCTCTTGGTCACAAAGAAAATATATTATTTTCTTTGGCCTCGCGGCCCGTACGGCTAAGCTAAAAGCAAGCTCTCAAATAGAAAAATCCCGCTAAAGTAGCCTTACGCACGGCGGGATAATATTTTTGCGCGAAATATGATATAATTGTTGTTA
>JAZQMR010000141.1:0-4271 GCA_045543505.1 Acutalibacteraceae bacterium
GTATCGATGAGCCACCCCTCCGGGTAAAACTCTGCCATTTTAGTTCCTCCTAGCTTTTGTGTGTACTCCATCTATATGCACACGCAACGCTAGAATATAACTTGCTTGAAGGAACGTACTAGATATGGGAAAAATCGATAGGGGGAAGGGAATAACTTCCGTGCTTAAAAATTATTTGACTTGATGTAGTGAACACAACGTTGAGAAGAACTGTTGCTAACGGATGTGGGCACATCAAGCATGCAATACCCATCTTTTTGATAAACACAGTTGTCGCTGCACCTAATCAATGACACAACAACATCACCTCGATAATATAGTTGATTTTTATAGCGAGAATATTCGAGGAAAATACAACTCCAAAAAATCAACCCGGATATTATTGACTGTGCATCTGGCAGCCCGCCGCGAGGCGACGAAGGCCCACCGGGCCTTCGTCCAGCCCCAGAGTTCAACTTCGTTGAACTCTGGGGCTACAAAGAAAATTTTATTTTCTTTGGCCTCGCGGCCCGGTCGTGGCAGTTAATTCCTAAATTAGGATATTACAAAATCCGCAAGCAGCTTCCCAAATAAATGACTTTCACGGATTTTTAAATTTGCTAACCTTAGGGTCTTCGCCGCGCTTGCCTAATATCATTTCCAAGGAAAAACAGCCTTTTATAGTTCCCCATGATGCGTGACACAAGACGCTTGGAGTACGCACTTTGAATCTCCTTAACGGAAAGGTTCGTACTGATTATGGTTGGTTTTTGGTACATTATGCGCGAGTTGATGATATTGTAAATCGTGGCGCTCGAGAAGCTCGTCTGAAACTCCGTGCCGAGATCGTCAAGAATCAGCAGATCGCAGTCAATTAGGTGTTTTTCGGTCTCCTCGTCCTGAAGGCTATGATTAAAATGCTCCTTCTCGAGTTTCGAGATGATGTTCGGCGTCGAGGTGTAAATAACGTTGTGGCCGCGATTTATGAGCGATTCTGCAATGGCCAACGATAGATGTGTCTTGCCGAGTCCAGTTGCACCCTGCATGAATAAATTCTCTGCGCTACTAGAGAAACGACTCGCGTAGGCTTTGCAAAAATTTAGAATCTTCTCCATGTGCGCGCGGATATTGACGCCCTCTTTGGAGTTCTCATCAGGGTAAAGGCTGATGTCAAAAGCCTCAAAAGTTGACAAGGAAAGAGGGGAGAGGCGATTCAAATTTTCGTAGGTAATCTTTTTTATTAAGCTCTTCAGGCAGGCGCACATCACGCCGTCGATGTAGCCGGTATCCTTGCACACCTGGCAGCTATATTTCACATCGAGGTAGTCGCTCGGCAAGTTGGCCGCAGCAAGCAAACTTTCAAGTTCTTTTTGAAGGGCCATATTGTTATTTTTTAGTTCGGTGAGTTTTTCTTTTGCGTTTGCGCCGGACAAAACCGCCCTAGCCGAATCAATGGCCGTGCGAGAAAGTTGCGCCTCGATTTCGCCGGCTCTTTTCACTTGCATATAGAAAGCTTTTTTTCGAAGCTCGCATTTTTCTACCTGAGTCTTGCGCAAAAGTTCGAGCTCGGCCTCAGCTTGCTGCAAAATTTTCGTCTTTATGCCCATAAAAAGCTCCTTTATATGAATGGAATATCATAACGATAGTTTTATCTTTTTTAGCCTGACCAGCCGCGAGGCCAACGAAAATGAATATTTATTTTCGTTGTAGCCCAAAGCATAACAAAGTTGTGCTTTGGGCTGGACGAAGGCCCCGCAGGACCTTTGGTTCGCTTCTAGCACTCCCTATATGTACATATAGTTGCGCTCGTACTCGTCGATGTTGTACGAAGTGAAGTCATTGGCCGGCTTTTGCGAGTAGGCGGATTTCTTAAACTTGTCCTCCTCGAGGGCTTGTGCAAGCGTCTTTATGCCGCAATTTTGCCACCGCTTGATGATGCTGTCCATGTAGCTCAAGATGTACTTGCCCTTGGCGTTGACGCACCGATCGTAGGCTTCTTTAATTAGGTCCCCGGGCATTCTCCAAGTGTTAAGCCACCGATTTGCAGCCTCGTCTTCTTTAGTGGAGGGCGAGCGATGCTCAATGCCGATAATTTTCTCAAGCGTAAGCCAAGCCTTTCGGGAGGTCTCGAGGGCTCTAATTTTATTTTCGGCTTTCTCGATCGTGTCGATTTCTTCCTCCGCCCAGGATATGGCTGTCGTCTTTATGTAGTTCATGTGCCGCTTGCCGACGCTCACCGCGTATTGCATGAGCATCAAAATGACGTGCACCGGTAGGCCATACGTGTCGTGCAGCATTATCAAGGTCGAGCAGTCTCCGTTAGAAATTGGCCGCCCAAGGATAATTTGTGCTTCTTGCATCAGCGATGAAATCTCTGCCGAGTCGCTTATTCGCTGCGCAACGGATGCAGTATCTGGCTTTTCCACGCGAGTAAATTGACGCTTAGGCTCAATTTCTTTAACATTATCGGCCTCATTGCAGTCAGGCAAGGCCGTAGTATCAGGGCCATCAGCTTCTTTTAAGCCTGTCAAAATATTTGTTTCAATCCAATATTGCATGGAGTCTTTCACATCAAGCTCGGTCATCGAGAGCGCCACGGCAATTTTAGCAAGTGAGAGATTTTCTCCCGCGTGACGCAGCATAAACAGAAGTACCTTAAGCTGAGCGCCACCCGCTAATTTTATGTGCTTATCGATAACCTCACAAGGCACCGCAAAAATTGCGTTCCACGTGCCAAGATTCATACATAAGTTCATTGTTTTAACACCTCATAAATATTATAGCATAATTTTAAATCGGACGTGTGTAAAACTGTAATTATACAAAATAATGATTTTGTACAACAAAAACCGTGCGCGATATAGTGCGGCGCTATTTTTCCAACAAACTTCGTCAGCTTCCACAAAAAACATCGCAACGTTAAAGCGCAAAAGCGAATTGCGACAAATGCATTAAATAAGCTTGAAATTTAATTAAAAATAGCTTATAATAAATTCATGCAAAAGAAAAAGGAGGTGAATTTATGTTTAATAATACAATCAAAAAATTCGCTGCAGTAGGCTTGGTTTTCTCGCTTTGTGCGCCATGTTCTTTTGTTTATGCTCAAAGCTTTGGCAGAAATGGTATGAATATTCCTATGGGAAACTCAGATAACCAACAAAACAGGGCGATTGACGAAAATTTTTTTAACAATAGTGTCACTGAAGATATTATTATCCAACCTCAATCAAGCGGGCTAGATCGTCTCTGGACAATCATTACCAATCATTTTAACCAAAACCACATAATTATCCACGGTCGTTTTATACGTTCGACTGTCGACCTTTCAGAATATTTGCGCGCATTTACAACAGACCCATTGATGGCTTCCAAGCGGTTAACCACTTTATTCTCTTCTTTAAGGTACACTTTTCCTGAATTTCATTCCATTATTCATGACGCTATTTCTGAAATCTACAACATGACTTAAGTTTCCCAAAATACATAAAAATAACCTTTATTAGTCTTCAACTAATGTAAAGCGCCAGCGCGATATAGTGCGGGCGCTATTTTTTGCCTCCACTCATAAAAGTGCGCACTCGAAGATATTAATTAGGGTAAACACTTTTAAGGAGGAATATTTTTTGGCCACAGGATGCATCGTCGTGAATGTCTACACTTCGCGAGCGCAGATTCCAATTCGAAACGCACAAGTGTCAGTGACGGCAGAGGGCAGCGACAAGCCAAAACTTTTAGGCTTTCGGACAACAAACGAAAATGGCAAAACCTCAAATATTTCCGTCGAGACGCCAAGCTTAGAGTCATCGCTTAGCCCGTCGGAAACAAAGCCTTTCAGCGTGTGTACCTTAAAGGTATCCCACCCGTCGTACTACAGCGTGACCATAACGGACGTGCAAGTTTTCGCGAATACTCAAACGCTGCAGAACGTTGAGCTAATCCCGCTCGAGGAGAACAGCAAACCCGAGGACCGCTCCATTAGCAGAACGACTCCGGCGCAAAATCTATAGAAGAGAGGCGAGACTATGCCGATTATCACCCCGTACGTTCCCAGCTACATCACGGTGCATCTGGGGCCGCCTAGCAGCGATGCGCAAAATGTCACCGTGTCGTTTCCCGACTACATAAAGAATGTCGCCTCAAGTGAAATCTACCCTACTTGGGACGAATCCGCGATTTACGACAACATCTACGCGCAAATTACCTTCGCGCTAAATCGAATTTACCTCGAGCACTACCCCAGCCAAGGCTACTCCTTTAACATCACGAACTCCACCGCCTTCGATCAAGCCTTT
>JAZQMR010000142.1:0-2927 GCA_045543505.1 Acutalibacteraceae bacterium
ACATGGCTACGATCCGACTTACTCCATATATCGACTACTCTTTGAAACGGAGGTGATTTTATGCAAGAGCTTGATAGCAAGAAAATCATATATAAAGTTAGCATAAACACCTTGATAGTGAACTTCATTTTGACGGTCGTCAAGCTAGTGGCGGGCATTTTTGGCAGCTCGATGGCGCTCATCTCGGACGCGATTCACTCGGCTTCGGATGTGCTAAGCACATTTGTTGTGATGATTGGTGCGAAAATTTCCAACAAGAAGGCAGATGAAAAGCATCCATATGGTCATGAGAAGTTCGAGTGTATCGCGGCGATAATCCTGGCACTGATGCTATTTGGGACGGCGATTACTATAGGCTTTTACGGCACGGAGGACATTTTAAACGGCAAGTTGATTGTTCCGTCGCAGATGACTGCCTGGGCGGCTGCGTTCTCGATAGTCGTGAAGGAATGGATGTATCGCTACACGAAGAAGGCCGCGACGAAAATCAATTCAACCTCGCTGTACGCAGACGCCTGGCATCATCGTTCGGACTCATTCTCGTCGATTGGTTCGCTGGTTGGCGTCATCGGGGCAATGTGTGGCTATCCGATTTTGGACCCAATTGCATCGCTGGTCATTTGCGTTATAATCATCAAGGTGGCCTATGAGATTTTACGCACGTCGTTGGCACAAATTATCGACTCAGCGGCGCCGGTAGAGGTCGAGAAGCAAATTCGCGAAATCATTTTAAGTTATGATGAAATAAAGGCGATAGACATGCTTAAGACGCGGCTTTTTGGCAGCAGAATATACGTTGATGTGGAGGTGCAAATCGATAAGAACAAGACCTTCATTGATGCGCACGACCTCATACACAGGCTTCACGACGACATCGAAAACAGCAATCCTTCGATAAAACACTGTATGATTCACGCTAATCCGACGGTCTAACCGCACGCTTTGATTCCCCGAGTATATACTGAAATTAAGGAGGTATATCTTAGGGGGGAGGCTTGTGAGTAACTCTCGATGCAAGCGCAGAAAAACATCCATCAAAGTCAAATTTATAATCATCACAGCACTCGTATTCATTATTGCCGTAATATTCGATAGTCAAATGAGGCCGCTTATCAAGTCTGTCGCGAAGTCGCAGGCGCAAACATTCTCGACGAACGTCATAAATCAAGTGGTCCTCGACGAACTTTCTAGGCTTGACATAGATTATTCAGATATTGTCGACATTCAAAAGGATAATGACGGGAAAATCTTGGCGGTGAGTACCGACATGAAGAAAGTAAATTCGCTGAAGTCTACGGTTACCATGTCCATACAAGACAAAATCGCTACGATGGACAAACAAGAAGTGAAAATTCCACTAGGTACATTCTCTGGGACGGAGCTTCTCAACGGCCGCGGACCCAAAATTTCCGTGCGGGTCTCTATGTCCGGAGGCGTTGTTACGGATTTTAAAAGCGAGTTCGTAGCGGCCGGAATAAATCAGACTAAGCACCGATTGTACCTTGATGTCGTCACGGACGCTTTGGCGCTGATTCCAGGCTACCCCGTGGATACCACAGTCAGCACGAGTTTTTTAATCGCGGAGACAATCATTGTTGGAGATGTGCCCACGCTATTCGCTGGCGGCGCGCAATAAGTTCAGGGAGTGCCCTAAGTGAGCATTTTCCTTGAGTTAGCTGCCACGGTCGGGCCGCGAGGCCAAAGAAAATAATACTTATTTTCTTTGTGGCCCAGCACTTAACAGCGTTGAGTGTTGGGCTGGCCGGAAACCCGCAGGGGTTTCCGGCGCCTCGCGGCCGCCAGATGTTCGCCTGTGGCATTCCCTAAAAATCAAGGAGTTGTGTATATTATGGCGATTCGAAATGTAGTATTAGAGGGCGACCCGGTCTTGACCAAAAAGTGTCGCCCCGTCGAGGTCTTTGACGCGAAGTTGGCTCAGCTCATCGATGACATGATTGAGACGATGCACTTGAAAAAGGGCGTCGGGTTAGCCGCGCCGCAAGTGGGCATATTAAAAAGAGTTGTGGTCATTCAAGTCGATCCAGAGGGCGAAATCTTTGAGCTCGTTAACCCCGAAATTATCGAGTCTTCCGGCGTTCAGGAAAGTGTCGAGGGATGCCTCTCTTGTCCCGGTGAGGTCGGCATCACTCGGCGGCCCATGAAGGTTAAAGTTAAGGCTCAAGATCGTTTCGGCAACGAGCATTTTTATGAGGGAGAGGCTCTCCTTGCTAAGGCCTTTTGCCATGAGCTCGATCATCTTGACGGGATCCTGTTCAAAACTCATGTTGTCCGCATGTTAGATGAGGATGAGCTTGAAGGTTGATTTGTGGGTTAGCAGGTAGCCCAGGCGCGGGCACCGCCCGGCTCAACGCGGAATGTGTTGAGCCGGCAGGAACAAAATGAAATTTTGTTCCTGCTCATGCATCGAAGATGCATGGGCGGTGCCCGCGCCGTAGGTAAGCGGAAAATTTAAATTTTCGAGCGAACAAAAAGTAAAGGTGATGGGATGAGGATTATTTTCATGGGTACACCGAGTTTCGCGGTGCCGTGCCTTGAGAAGCTGCTTAAGTCGGAGGACGAAGTTGTTGCGGTGTTAACGCAGCCGGACAAAAAAGTGGGCCGCAAGCAAACGTTGACACCGCCGCCGGTAAAGGAACTCGCGCAAAATGGTGGAATTCCGGTGTACCAGCCGACGAGCCTGCGGAGCGATGAGGTCATGGAGCGGGTCGCGTCGCTGCGACCGGATTTGATAGTTGTTGTGGCATATGGTAAAATATTGCCGAAAGCCATCCTCGAGCTGCCGCCGCTGGGCTGCGTCAACGTGCACGGGTCGCTGTTGCCGAAATACCGAGGTGCCGCGCCGATACAGTGGTCGGTGATAAACGGCGAGGCGGTGACCGGCGTGACGACGATGTACATGGACGAGG
>JAZQMR010000143.1:0-2020 GCA_045543505.1 Acutalibacteraceae bacterium
GTTGCGTCGTGGCGGGTTGCTTGGGGCGGGGTTGCTCGTCCTCCTGCTTCGGTTCCGTCGTTTTCGGTTGGGTCGTTGGCTTGGTTGGCTTGTCGTCCTTGCCGGGTGTCGGTTGTCTCTTGCCTTTGGTGTTGAGGTTGCGGCCTCGTCGCTTGTGGCGGGGCTTTTTATGTGCTAAAATGTCAGAGAAGTTTATACTAGTCGAGTTTTACGACAGCCTCACGAGGAAACGCGCCCCTTTTTGCTAGCGCAAAAACCCGCGCCCCCCACCCGAAAAAACAAAATAGAAGAGAAATTGCGGTAGTGGTAATTTCTACACAGCAGAAGCGGACGCCCTTTGAATCAATTTTGAATTTTGCTAAAGCAAAATTTTAAATTGTCAAAATTGATTCATGGCGGGCTTACCGCTGGTTGCCGAACGCGGGAATTATCAATTCCCTGCGCGGCAATCTGCTGTTATAGTCTCGGAAAGAAGTAGGGGTGCCTTCGCTTGCCGTCCGGGCTGCGCTACGGCGGATTTTGTGCGTCAGCTTTTCGCGGTAATTCGACGTTGCCTCGTTGTGGCGGTTTGGGGACCCCCGCCCCAATACTCGCCACATCGGGCAAACCTCCCTAATGGGAACATGTGTGGGGCGTTCGTGCCCTTCGACGCGTTGCGTCGCGCTAAAGCGGCGGGCACTTTCGACGCTTGCGCGTCGCGCCCCCATGAAATCGACGTTGCGAATATTCCGGCGATATGTGGGGGCGTTCGGGGCCTTCGCCGCAAGCGGCGCGCTAAAGCGGCGGCCCCTTTCGCTGTCGTGCCTAAGGGCACTCCAGACGCGCCCTATGATTTCCACGTTTGCAAATATTCCGACGTTTTCAAAGATTGGGGGGCTTTGCGGTCGCCCCCCAGCGGCAAAGCCGCTCCCCCTTCGCCTCAAAAGAAAAAAACAACACGAGAAAAATTTTGGAGCCTAAAAAAAATTTTGGAGCCTAAAAAAAATTAGCAGGGGAAAAAAAAATCGAAACGAAAAAAAAAGAGCGAAAAAATTTTTCAAGCTCGAAAAAAATTTTTAAGCCACAAAAAATAGGAGCGTCTAACTTGATTTTATACTCAGAAACTGTCGAAGACGTATTGAACGAGGCAAGCAAACTTGATGATCGCATTTACGAAGCTTGGATGCGAATGATCGGCGACGCGGAGTATCAAACGCTTATTGATCTTTTCAGTCGCGATAACTATTATGACCGTTGGGAAGAAATAGACCTGTCACGCGAAGAGACTTTAAAAAAGCTTAAAAAAATTCTCACTGGCAAGGACAGATTACGCCTAATTGAATACGCTTTCGACTTAGGGCAACTTGTCGGACGGGCTGAACAACTTTTACGTGATAGAAATTGAACTGAAATTAACGGAAATTGAAAAAATGACGATAATTAATTTGATTCTACTAGCACTATTCGTCATAATGTGCTTGATTATGCGACCTTAGAAAGGAGCGTTTTTAATGGCTTATACCTTTACCAATCAAACAATCGGCACGACAAAAGCCACAATCGCCGGAGCTGACACCGCAGTAGGGGAAACTTTTACTCATAATCTTAGCGGTATTAACACCCGTGAAAATTCCGCTGATTCTATCATGGGCGGGATCAACGAACTTTACGGAATTGTCGGCTGGCAAGCTGAAGATCTCACCAGAACTGTTAAACAAGACGTAGAGGAGACGACTTAAAATGGCTGCTACTACTACCAATCAAGTTAATATCAAGCTCTTATATGCTGATAACACTTCCAGAACTGTCAGCTTTAACAGAGTAAAACAAACCGAAATTCCGAGCATTAGTTCACGGGTTCAGGCTATTAACGCCAACATGTCAGACGCTTTCAAAACCACTTTTCGGAGCGCAGATAATGCACAATGCGTCGCCATCGGAAAGGCTCAACTCGTAACCACTGAAGAGGAAGTGATTTACAGTGCCAACTAAAACCACTATCACAATCAACGCTATCGACGCAAACGAAAAAAAAGTTACC
>JAZQMR010000144.1:0-2204 GCA_045543505.1 Acutalibacteraceae bacterium
TCGGCCAGCGCATAGCTCAACGAAGTTGAGCTATGCCCCACAAAGAAAATATTATTTTCTTTGGCCTCGCGGCTGGAGCGATCAAACAAAAAGAATTAGGAAACTCTCGCGAGAGGACACCTTAGATTTAAATTTTATGGAGGTGTACGATGAAAAATTATGCCGAGTTGGAGAAAATCGTTTCCGACTTGAATTTGGAGGCGACCTACGATGAGCCGATGGCGAAACACACCTCGTTTAAAATTGGCGGCAACGCTGATGTTTTCCTAAAGGTGAGAACCTTAGCGACGTTAAAGGTTCTTCTGGAGGCTTTAAACGCTCAAAAAATCCCGTATTTTATTCTTGGCAACGGTTCGAACCTTTTGGTCAGCGACAACGGCATTCGAGGCGTGGTTATAAAACTTGTTGGCGATTTTCAAAAAATCGAGCTTATCGGCGAGGACATCATTGAATGCGGCGCTGGCGTGCATTTGATAAAGTTGTGCCGTTTTGCGCAACAAAACGCGCTTTCTGGCCTGGAGTTCGCCTACGGCATTCCCGCGACGGTCGGCGGCGCTGTCTTTATGAACGCGGGCGCCTATGATGGTGAAATGAAGGATGTTTTGCTTTCGACGGAGAATTTAGCCCCAAGCGGCGAGCGAATTACCTTGGCGGCGAGTGAGCTGGATTTATCGTATCGCCACAGCAGATACAGCGTAACGGGTGAGATAATTTTATCCGCGCGCCTCAAACTGAATAGGGGAGACGCGGCTCAAATAAAGGAAAAAATGGACGGCTTTTTGGCTCGACGCCGCGAGAAACAGCCTCTTAAATATCCGAATGCTGGCAGTGTCTTTAAGCGTCCTCCTGGAAATTACGCGGGCACGCTAATCCAGACTTGCGGCCTGAATGGCAAGAAAATCGGTGGGGCTGAGGTGAGCACCAAACACGCCGGGTTTATAGTCAACACGGGCGGCGCGACTTGCCGGGACGTTTTGCGCTTGATTTCGCATATTCAGGCCACCGTGCTCGAGAAGGCTGATGTTGCGCTGGAGAGCGAAGTGCGGGTTGTTGGAGATTTTTCATGACATTCTCAGTAAAGGTGAAGAACGAGCTATGCAAGGCGAGCAGCGAGTCGAAGGGGACTTTGCTGCCGCTTTTGTATGGCATTTTGTTGTTTTCTCGCAGCTTTAAGGCGGAAAATATTTCTTTTCACACGGAGAATAAAAACATTTGCGGTCTCGTTAGCGAACTCCTAGCGCGGGAGTTTGGTTGCATCGTGGATGTGCTTTCCTCAGGCAAAGACAAGCAAAGCATTATGCTGCGGGTGCCGTATCAAGCTGACCGCGAAAAAATTTTATGCGCCCTTGGCCACGCGAAAGATGAGATTAGCCTGAAGATAAATAACGATCTTTTGAGGGCTAGTGGCGATATAAAGCTGTTTCTACGAGGAGTTTTTTTGTCTTGCGGCACGGTAACTGATCCGCAAAATGGCTATCATTTGGAGTTTGCGGTGCCTTTTTTGAATCTATCAAAAAGCCTATGTGACTTGCTGAACACCTTGACGGACATAAAAATCAAGGCCAAAACCACCGAGCGTAAGGGAATTTTCGTGGTCTACATCAAGGACAGCGCGGACATCACGGATTTTCTCGCGTACGTTGGCGCGCCCGCCAGCGCGATGGACATGATGCAGGTGAAAATGGTCAAGGAGGTCCGAAATTACGTCAACCGCACTACAAACTTTGAGGCGGCGAACCTTAGTAAAATCGCGACAGCGGCGGCTTTGCAAATCGATGCAATAAATACGATTAAGGCTAGTGGAAAATTTAGTTGCCTGGACGATGACTTACAAGAGTTGGCAAATTTGCGCCTCGAAAACCCCGAAATGTCGCTTAGAGAACTGGGTAAAAATCTCTCTGTTCCGTTGACTCGTTCTGGGGTGAATCATAAAATGAAGAAGATTTTGACTTTAAGCGAGAGCATTTGAAACAAAAAGTTTTTTGCTAGCCGGTCAGGCCGCGAGGCCAAAGAAAATGGTATTTTCTAAGTCGGATCGTAGCCATGTCGTTCTGTGAGCCAAGGAGTTGCAGACCAACTTTGTCTTCCTAAGACCGCTTGGCCTCCGACTTAAAATGAAGAAGATTTTGACTTTAAGCGAGAGCATTTGAAACAAAAAGTTTTTTGCTAGCCGGTCAGGCCGCGAGGCCAAAGAAAATGGTATT
>JAZQMR010000145.1:0-2669 GCA_045543505.1 Acutalibacteraceae bacterium
ACCGCCAGATGATCGACTACATCGATGTGTCTCCCAGAATGATGATCTCCATCGCAACTTCTTTCATTCCCTTCCTGCAGAACGACGACGCGAACCGTGCCTTGATGGGCGCGAACATGCAACGTCAAGCTGTGCCGCTCCTGCGGACAGAGGCGCCTATTGTTGGTACCGGCATGGAGTATAAGGCCGGTGTCGACTCGGGTGTGTGCATCCTCTCCAATGACGATGGCGTCGTGAAGAGTGTTTCTGCGGACGAAATTAAAGTTAAATATGACTCCGGTAAGAGCGAGACCTTCAAGGTTACGAAGTTTATGCGCTCGAACCAGGGCACTTGCATCAATCAGGTGCCGGTAGTTAGCGAAGGTCAACGCGTCGAGAAGGGTGAGGTCTTGGCTGACGGCCCTGCGACAAGCGATGGTGAAATAAGCCTCGGCAAGAACGCTCTCATCGGCTTCATGACCTGGGAGGGCTACAACTACGAAGACGCGGTTCTCATCAGCGAGAAAATTGTGCGCGACGACGTCTACACTTCGATTCACATCGAGGCGTATCAGATGGTGGCTCGCGATACGAAGCTGGGACCGGAGGAAAGTACAAGAGATATTCCAAACGTCAGCGAGGATGTGCTCAAGGACCTCGACGGGACTGGTATTATTCGCGTTGGTACTGAGGTTCAAGCGGGCGATATCTTGGTCGGTAAGGTTACGCCGAAGGGTGAGACAGAATTGACCGCTGAGGAGCGTTTGCTTCGTGCCATCTTCGGCGAGAAGGCCCGCGAGGTTAGGGATACTTCCTTGCGCGTGCCTCACGGCGAGTACGGTATCGTCGTGGATGTGAAGGTCTTTACGCGCGACAATTGCGATGAGTTGCAACCGGGCGTAAATAAAGTCGTTCGCTGCTACATTGCGCAAAAACGTAAAATTTCTGTCGGCGATAAAATGGCTGGTCGACATGGAAATAAGGGTGTTGTCTCGAGGATTTTGCCGGTTGAGGATATGCCTTTCTTGCCGGATGGTACGCCGCTTGATATCGTGCTCAATCCGCTTGGCGTTCCGTCTCGTATGAACATCGGTCAAGTGCTGGAGGTTCATCTCGGCTACGCCGCTAAGGCCCTTGGCTGGAAGATTATGACCCCTGTTTTCGACGGCGCTCGCGAGGAGGATATTTTCGAGTGCTTCAAGATGGCTGGCTACAGCGAGGACGGCAAAACTTGGCTTAAGGACGGCCGCACCGGCGAGTACTTCGACAACCCGGTCACCGTCGGCTATATGTATTACTTGAAGCTGCATCACCTGGTCGATGACAAGATTCACGCGCGTTCGACTGGACCATACTCTCTCGTTACGCAGCAACCGTTGGGCGGTAAGGCTCAATTCGGCGGCCAGCGCTTCGGAGAAATGGAAGTTTGGGCCCTCGAGGCTTATGGCGCTGCCTACACGCTGCAAGAGATTTTGACGGTTAAATCCGACGACGTTGTCGGCCGTGTTAAGACCTATGAGTCCATCGTCAAGGGTCAAAACGTCCCGAGACCGGGCATTCCGGAGTCATTTAAGGTTCTCATCAAGGAGCTTCAATCGCTTGGCCTTGACATGAAGGTCCTCAACAAGAACGACGAGGAGATCGAGCTCAAGGAGGAAGAGGACGATAACTTGGGCTTGCCGCCGGTTAAGAATGCCTTCCGCGAGGAGGAAGTCGTAACGTCGCTCGATGGCTTTACGCTCGAGGACGACCCGGATGACGAAAATATGTTCGATGAGTCGAGTGTCGTTGAGGATAGCGATGACGATGAGGGCTTCGAGGATGAACTCAACAACGTCTTTGACGATGCCGACATTCCAGCTGCGGATCAGGATTTTTAGGGGGTTGAAATATGGAATTTAATGTATTTGAATCGATTAAGATTGGACTTGCATCTCCCGACCAAATTAGGCAGTGGTCTCGCGGAGAGGTCAAAAAGCCGGAGACTATCAACTATAGAACGCTGAAACCTGAGCGCGATGGCCTCTTTTGCGAACGCATCTTTGGCCCGCAGAAGGACTGGGAATGCCATTGCGGCAAGTATAAGAGAATCCGCTACAAGGGCAAGATTTGCGACCGTTGCGGCGTTGAGGTGACTAAGTCTAAGGTTCGCCGCGAACGTATGGGCCACATCGAGTTGGCCGCGCCGGTCTCGCACATTTGGTACTTCAAGGGCATCCCGTCGCGTATGGGGCTTATCCTGGACATCTCCCCGCGTATGCTAGAGAAAGTGCTGTACTTTGCGACCTACATTGTGACTGACCCAGGTAGTGCTCGCGAGTTGGTTAAGTATCAGTTCCTCAGCGAGCGTGAGTATCGCGACTTGCAGGAGAAGTACGAGGATGACTTTGAGGCAATGATGGGCGCTGAGGCTATCAAGAAGTTGCTGGCTGAGGTCGACCTTGATGCACTTTCCAAGGAGCTTAAAGAGGAGCTTGAATTGGCGGTTGGACAAAAGAGAGTCCGAATCCTTAAGCGCCTTGAGGTAGTTGAGTCGTTCCGGCAGTCTGGCAACCGCCCCGAATGGATGATTATGGACGTACTTCCGGTCATTCCGCCGGATCTTCGTCCGATGGTTCAGCTCGACGGTGGCCGCTTTGCGACGTCCGACCTCAATGACCTTTATCGTCGCGTAATTAACAGAAATAACC
>JAZQMR010000146.1:0-1704 GCA_045543505.1 Acutalibacteraceae bacterium
CCAGCGCTCAACAACGTTGAGCGCTGGGCCACAAAGAAAATAATATTTTCTTTGGCCTCGCGGCCCAGATGGGGCAACAAACAAAACACAAAACTATTTCTTAGGGCACTCGTGTTTTTAAATAAACAAATTTTACGCACAGAAACTGCCTGTCAATACGCTCGATCACTCCTAACATCGCATATATGGTAAAATTCTTACGAATGATAAAAATGGAGTGAATCGGCTATTCATAAGCCTGCTTAGCCGTGGCAGATAGTGTTTTCGCATAAAATGGAAGTAGGGTGAGCTTTGTAAAGATGAAAAAATTTTTTACGACGAGAAATCTTTATTTGGCTCTCCTTTTAATTTCCGCCGCGATACTCATATATTTCTGCGTCGACGACAACAACCTCTTGACGCTGCTCGACAACATCTCAATTTTAAACCTCGCGTGGATATTTATCGCGTGTGGCCTGATGTTTTTGTCGTGGCTCATCGATGCGCAGGTTATAAAGCTATTAACGAACTCGGCATACAACAAGAATTATCGCTTAAAAGACGCATTCAAAGTAACGATGGTCGGGCAGTTCTTCAACGCAGTTACGCCACTTGGAGTCGCCGGTCAACCCATGCAAATTCTGTCGATGACGCAGCAGAAATTTGACACCGGCCACGCCATTTCCATAGTCGTGAGGAAGTTTATTATCTATCAAGCGACGCTAATTTTTTATCTTCTGGGCACCATGTGGCTGAGTTACGCATTCTTCATCGAGGCAATTCCGGACTTCATGACGCTGGTAATCCTAGGTTGCGTGTCGCAATCCGCGATGATTTTGCTGATAGCGTTTTTCACAACTAAAAAAGAGTTAACATTGCGGCTAATTTCGTGGGTATTGAGCACCTTGGCGAGGTTTAAACTCCTAAAGGCGCCGAACGAGAAGATAAAAAACATCGAAAAGCAGATGGATGTATACATCGAGAACAACAAGGCCATCGGCGAGAACCCGAGACTTACTCTGAAAGCGTTTGCCTTGACGTGCCTGCAGCTGACTGCGCTATTTAGCGTATCTTTCTGCATCTACAAGGCCTTTAACAATCCTGGCGTTGACCTCATCGACATGATTTCCGGGCAGGCTTTCGTGACGGTCACCGGCGCGTACACGCCTTTGCCGGGCGGCAGCGGTGCGATGGAAGGCGCGTTCATCAAAGTTTTCCACTTGTTTTTTCCGAAAGAAAATGTTAAGCCTGCGATGTTGCTTTGGCGCTTCATAACGTACTACTCGTGCATAATTGTTGGAGTGTTCTTCGCGAGCGGCATAAAAAAGTTGTCGCCAAGTGAAAAGAAACTGTCACTTTCGGCTTAGAGCTTAGGTTTAATCGAAAGGCGCCGCGCGGTATAGTGCGGCGCCACTACATAAAGTTTAAACACGGCATCAATAAGTTTACGATTTATGGCCGCTTTATTTTTTCTAAGGTGCTTTATCTAGCTTAAAAATTGGTTCCCAGAACGCCTTTTCAGGGCGTTCTTTATTTTTTCGCTTTTAACACAATAATTCTCTTCCTCATAAAATGTACCATCGAAAAAAACGAGAGTGCCCTAAGTGAGCACTTTCCATTGGATTAGCTGTCACAGCCGGGCCGCGAGGCCAAAGAAAATAATATTTTCTTTGTGGCCCAGTACTCAACATTGTTGAGTGCTGGGCTGGCCGAAGGCCCATAGGG
>JAZQMR010000147.1:0-12311 GCA_045543505.1 Acutalibacteraceae bacterium
ATCCAAGAATCCCTTTGAGATAAATAAGCCCGTGCTCGAGAGAGTTACCGGGCAATTTGGCGTGCTAGACATAATAAACTCTGGCTCCTGCTTCGAGCTAGACGAAGGGACCATAGAGTTAATATATAAAACAACCAGAGAGAAAAAACTCCACACAATATGGTTCGAAGCGCACTATATGTACAGAAACAAGCTGGACAGCTTTAAGCAGCGCTTCACCAACATAAATCTGAGATTCCGAACCGGCATCGAGACGTTTAACCCTGAGCTGCGCGACTATCTATGTAAAGGTATCAACCCAGATGTAACTGCAGCCGACGTCGCAAAATATTTCAATGGCGTTTGCTTGCTTGTTGGCTTTGAGGGGCAATCTCGCGACGATATAACAAGAGATATCGAGCTCGCCAGCAAACATTTCGACTACTTCAGTGTCAACGTGTTCACCTCTAACACCACCGTTGTAAAGCCAGACCTTAAGCTTATTTCCTGGTTTAAAAGTGACATTTACCCTCACCTCAAAGACAACCCTCGCGCAGAAGTGCTACTTGAGAACACCGACTTAGGGGTAGGAATATCAGCAGGAGTGTCTCAATCGCATGTAAAGTCTGTTTTTGTCTGATAGCTCTGATGTCTTTTCGACGTTATATATGCTCGTTCTTTTGAATTTAAAATATATACTTTTTCGAAGAATCTTCCACCGTATAGTTGGTATCATCTTAGATTTATAGCGATTACAACTCATCGGTAAATATTGACATTATTTTTATTGTTTAATGGGTCTATGCGCACAAACAGCAAGAGAGTACTTAATCATCTGCAAATTTTTCGAATAGCAGTAGGTTTTTCTGGCGAACCTCGCAAGATAGTGCCTCAAAAGCTTGTTCATGCGGTCGACGATGTATGTGTGTGCTTTTCCTGTGAGATGTTTTGTGGGGCATTGCTAAAAACCGATACACGGAGTAAAATAGAAACATGGATAAAGAACTTAAATGCCCGAAATGCGGGAGCGAAAAACGAGTAAAAAGCGGATTTAACAACAAGCAGCGATATTTGTGCAAAGAATGCAGATGCCACTACACAGTAGGCCAGCGTGGCTATCCAGAACATATCAGGCGAAAGGCAATACAATTGTATTTGGAAGGAAATGGCTTTGGGAGGATCGAAAGAATTCTTAAAGTTAGCTATGTCTCTGTCATAAACTGGGTAAAAAAGGCCGGCGTAAAATTAGAGGAAGCCCCTAAAAAAGACGAAAAAGTCGAGGTTTTGGAGTTCGATGAGTTGTGCATAGATTTTAGGGCATTGATAAATTCCGGTACATGCAAGCGAAAACCCTGTAAAATCAAATTCTAAAAAACTGCATAAGTAGCCGTTTATTCTAACTTTTACCGTTTGTAAAAATCGCAGCTATATATGCAACGTTAGCAATGCCGATTTAAAAAAACATCTGGCTCTGGACCGCGGTAGACCGCGCCACAAAGCGGCTTGTTGGCTTTCAAATCGGTACTCGAGAAACAAGATATTTCCAAAAACTAACGCATAAAATTGGTCATATCGACGCCAAGTTTTATTCGTCTGATCCTTGGCATACCTACAATCTTATCGAGCCTACCAAATATCTCACGAGGAAGGTACACACGTACACCGCCGAGCGCATGAATAGGCTGTTGCGTCACTACCTTGCAAGGTTTGCCCGAAAAACTTACTGCTATTCGAAGAATTTGCAGATGATTAAGTATTCTCTTTTGCTGTTTATGCATAGGGATTTTATCGGATGCATGAAAATTTAGCAATGCCGTTAGGGAAGGCGATCTTTTAAAAAGAAGATGTTAATCTCGTCTTTTACAATTCAAGCGTTTTCGCTATTTTCGCCAAGCTTTTTGCTCAATGTTGGCGCGATACAGCTAAATTTTATTGTCGACGCCATCTAGCTGACACTCATTATTTTGTAAATGGTTAAACGGATATTCTGCGTATCCGATGAAAAAAAGCTAAACATTTTACGTTTAGCTTTTTTCGTTTCAGCAAACAGCATTCTTTTGCGCTTGTTGTCTTAGTTTTTTAAGCAAGAATATCCCAGTCACCTTTTTTAGGATTCCATTCGACTAAATTATAGCAAGTTTTCGTTCCGTAGAGCTGACGGCCTTTAGAGTCAACAAAAAATCTTTTAGGCCCGTTGTCAATTTCTCCTACAGGCTTGCCATCACAATATTGATTCCCATTATATACGAAATAGCGTCCCTCTCCACCATTAGCTTGCTCAAGCTGCGTTTCGACTTCTTGAGTGTGGCCAGCTTGTTTGAACAAGTCCTCTCTTTTCTTTGACATATGTAATCACCTCCTTCTTCTAAGATCCGCAGATTAAGCATCTGCAATTCAAAATGTACAACAAAAGGAAGCTGCAGTCAAGTGTTTTTTTGTGTTATTTTCAACGCGCGTACAAATTGAGCTGTTTTTTAGGCGAGGTGCTGTTTTTTTGTGAGCCAAAAAGCGGGGGTGTTTTTTAGAAGCTATTCACACAAACAAGTGGCATTGATAAATTCCAGCGAATACCCTGTAAAATCAAATTCTGAAAAAGTGTATAAGTAGCCGTTTATTTTAACTTTTACCGTTTGTAAAAATTGCAGTCATATATGCAACATTAGCAAAGTCATTTAAAGATACTTCTGCCCAGCCTCAGCTCGAAGCATATAAGAGGCCCACAGAAAGTCGTTAGAATTTTTGAGGAGAGAAGGAGCTATAGAGCGAATAGCCTTGCTGTTCACGACAGAGCTCTCATAACGGACTCCGCTCCGACGATGTCGCAAGTAGTAAAAAATTATTTACACGCGAAATGTTGAGTACATAACACCACAGCAACATTCTAATTATTTGCGCAAAAGACCCGCGGATGCAAAGTGCGCAAAAAAGTTGACATTTTAAAATCAAGCGAATATAATATGCACAACCTTTCGTGAAAGGGTCTATATTAAAAGAAATGAGGTTATGAAAATGAAAAAAGATGTGGTGCTACTAACGGAACGGTTGGTTGCGGATGACAAGTTCAATGCGGAGTTTTTCTCTGCGGCAACAGAAGAACAAATGTATGCTTTGGCAAAAACAAAATTTCCCTACTTTACCCAGGATGATTTTTCTCAATTTTTGCAGAAGCTACAAAAGGCTTCGGACTTATGTGAGCAAAAGCTTTCGCCAGAAGAGTTAGCCGAAATTTCTGGTGGCGCTGGAGGTATTGGCAAGAAAATTGCCTCTGTTATGTTTGCATTAACAGCAGGATTCGGGTTGACTGGCACCGTGCAGGTTGAGACAAACGCTGAGATTACTGATATCCTAGACGTTATAGGGATGGATATAGGTGGACCACGCGACTATGCTGTTACGATGCGTTCAGATCAGTTGGACAGTGTGTATTGCTTTTTGTTAGGACTTGATCCTGAGGATGGCAACGGTGAAGGCGAAACTATCCATAACGTAGAAGAGTTAATTAATGAATTGAACTTACCTCAAAAATTTGCGGAGACACAAGATGATATATTAATCAATATTAAGCGTACTAATTTAAAAAATGAACTAAGAGCTTTATTTGCGAGAGACAATTGGGGAACTGAATATGACAGCGAAGATAGCGAAAGCGAAGATTTTGAAGCAGCACCGCTAGAGTTAAGGCTCGAAGTTTTTAGATTGTTAAAGGAATCTGCTCCTGATTTGGGCGACACCTCATTAAGTGCATTTTTAGCTGCGTTTGAAGAAATAGAGGATAATATCGTTTACAAAAGGGATTTGTTGGAAAATATTGTGAATAAGCTTGAGGATTCACACAATAAGGTTAGGGATCAACTAAAAAGAGATGATTTATACGTCGCTGCTATGGCGGATTCAGAGATTGATTGCGGCAGCGATCTCGGAGTGTTTGCCATTGACAGGGACTTCCTTGCAGGAGCCATTGGGGGGAATTGGCATAGTACAGGGTTCCTTCAGTCTGTCAACAGCGGATACACTTGGTTAGCTCGAGAGTTGGCGAATCAATCAGTGCAAGCTGTAAACAGTTTACCTGACGAAGAACGCAACTTGCTATTGGCAATGGATGTTGATAGAAGCTTGCAACTTTCGACTATTCGCAAAACAGGTAAGGTGCCCGATGTAGCTATTGGACCTGGCTTTTTGCAAAATCTAGCGAACTTCTCTATAGATCCTACTGCTCGTCGCAGAGCGGTTTCATCACTTAATGTTGTTGAAAAAAGAGATGTTGAGGGACATTTGCAGGAAGATTTAGAATTCCCTGAGTACTGGACTTGGAATGACTATAAAGAAGCCATTAGCAGATGTATACAGCTTGGCCGTGAGCGCCAGGCAGGTAAGTATGAGGGGAATACGCTTATTGAGCCGTATGGCATTTTTCATAATGATGATCTTATTGAGCCGTTTTTTGAAAGAATTATCGGTTTAGATGATGCCTATGGCGGTGTACCTTTAGCTATAGAATTCAATCCTACAAGCTACCAAATTATTAGCTTCAGACCAGCCATAGAAGAGATACCTACTGAGATGATTATAAGAAAATCATCTGATGAAAACCTCCAACCCGTACAAATGCAGCATCAAGAGCGAATATTTGATATCGTTGGCGAACAAAATGAAACGCCTCCAGCTCCACAAGGAGTAGAAAGAATGGAAGAAGTTCATCCAGAAAGAAATGATCGTGACCGAAGTAATTCTAGACATAGGGAGCAGTCAAATAACCATGATCTAGATAGGCGCGATGAACGAAGTGAAGAAGAACAGACGGGTGCACGTCTCCGTAGATCTAATCGTTGGGCCCCAGAGCGTCGATCAGACGAATAACAAAACGATTGGTTTTATAAAAAATATTTTGGACGCACAAAAAAAGAGCAGGTGGCTTGTTAACCAAACTACTCTTCAAAAGGAGAACTATAAAAACATTCCATACCCCTTATGGTACTCCGCACTGGCAGGGGCAGAAGGACTTGAACCCTCGGCACGTGGTTTTGGAGACCACTGCTCTACCATCTGAGCTATACCCCTAGAATCCTATATTGAAAAGTATATCGATTTTAAACTGCATTGTCAAATAAAAATTTTAGGGAAGTGTCAGCTAAATAATTAAATGTGGTACAAGAGGGAGAATTAGCACAAACTGGCAACCGCACTTTTTATACTTATGACCTTGTCCTTCCTTTAAAAATCATGCTTTTCATACTCTTTCGAGTGACATTTTTTACTGCATTTTCCCATTGTATTATATTTAATGATTTAACTGACACCTCCAATTTTAGCAATGCCACGTCGCTTAGCAGCTTGGAATTGATATTAACAATTGATGAAGAGTTCACGCTCTTGATCTTCGCTAACGTTTTACTGTTAACAACGTCTTTATTAAGATAAACCTCATTAAAATTAAAGACACGCACCATTTTGCAATAGCTCACATACGCTGGTATTAAATCAGCTTTGATTTAATTTGCTATGAGGATGTGAATTTATGGAAGATAACTCAATGAGCAGGCATCCGCACCAACACTCCATCTCGGAGCTGCCGGAGGAACCTGTGGTTGCCATGGCGTATGTACCGTTTCAGAATCCAGTCGTCATCTATTCGGCGGAGCGGGGGCTGCAAAGGGGCACGCTTTTTCCGTGTCTAGATAAACCATTTTGCGGTTGCGAGGTGTTGAACAAATGAGCACGAGAGAGGACTTGCTAAAGCGCATAGCAGCGTACGACTTCGCGATAGTGGAGCTCAACTTGTTCTTGGATTCCCACCCAAAGGATAGTGCTGCTATCTCAAAATTAAAAGAATATGTTGAGAAATCAAACACTCTGCGCCGTGAATTTGAGGAAAATTTCGGTCCGTTAAAGGCTTGGTCAAGTGAAGGCAATCGTTGGGCGTGGATTTCTAACCCATGGCCATGGGATACCGTCAAGGAGGGTGAGAAATAATGTGGGTATACGAGAAAAAATTGCAATATCCCGTTAATATAAAGCACACCAACGCCGCGCTCGCAAAGCTTATAATCAGCCAGTATGGCGGTCCCGATGGCGAGCTAGGTGCTTCTTTAAGATATTTAAGCCAGCGCTACGTTATGCCATACCCCGAACTAAAGGCCATTTTGACTGACATAGGCACCGAAGAATTGGCACACCTAGAGATGATTGGCGCAATAGTTTACCAGCTGACAAAAGATTTGTCCATGGAGGAGATAAAAAAGGCCGGCTTCGACCAGTATTTTGTCGACCACACAACCGGTATATATCCGAGCTCAGCCGCGGGTGTACCGTTTACTGCTGCCTATATTCAGTCGAAGGGCGACCCTATAACCGATCTGCACGAGGACCTTGCCGCAGAACAAAAGGCTCGCACCACCTACGACAATATCCTTAGGTTCTGCGACGACCCCGACGTTAAAGATGCGATAAGATTCTTGCGGCAGCGCGAAATCGTGCACTATCAGCGCTTTGGCGAAGGCTTACGCATCTTAACAGATAAGCTCGATAGCAAAAACTTTTATGCGTTTAATCCGTCGTTTGATAAAAATTGCAAGCAAAAATAAAGTTTATATAACAGCTCAAATCACGGATACGAAGGTGTATCCGTGATTTTTTATATACAATTATAAAATGAGTGGCGTTACTAAATTTTCATACATTCGATAAAATCCCTATGCATAAACAGCAAAATGGAGTACTTGTTCATCTGTAAACTCTTCGAATAGCAGTAAGTTTTTCGAGCAAACCTCGCAAGATAATGACGCAACAACCTATTCATTCGCTCGACGGTATACATATGTACTTTTCCAGTGAGATGTTTTGTGGGGGCGATGATATTGTATGCACGCCAATGGTCAGACGCATAAAATCTTGCGTCAATATGACTAGTCTTATCCACGAGTTTCTGGAAGTATTTTGTTTCTCGAGTGCCAACCTAAAATCCAACAAGCCGCTTTGTGGCGCGGTCTACTGCCGTCCAGAGCCAAATGTTTTTTTAAAATTTACGCACAACTCATCGAGCTCCAAAACCTCGACTTTTTCGTCTTTTTTAGGGACTTTCTCTAATTTTGCGCCGGCCTTTTTTGCCCAGTTTATCACGGAAATAGGACTAACTTGAAGGATTCTTTCGATTCCCCTAAAACCATTTCCATCCAAATACAACTGTATTGCGTTTCTCCTGACATACTCTGGGTAGCCGCGTTGTCCTACTGTATAGTGACATTTTCACTTTTTGCACAAATATCTCTATTTTTCGTTGTGAAATCCGCTTTTGGATTCGTCTTTCGCTCCCAGATTTGGGGTATTAAGTTCTTAATCCATACATTCATTTTATGGGGGCGACCTAATTGCGTGGTTATATGAAAAGCGTGAGTGAAAACACTTGATATTTATTGTGCTGTATGCTATAATTAAAAATGTAATAAATCACAAATTATATTTTATTATCAGGGGGGGTAATTGACATGTTTTTCTTGTCGATATTATTATCTGGAGTGCTTGCATTGGGGGCCGGAACAGTTGGCGGAAAACCCGAAAACTCTTGCAATTTGAGGGAATTCATAAAGAGTACGCAAGGAAGTTTGCCAGAACAATTCGCTCAATTAAAAAACAAAGTGGCGAAATATGAAACTTTATTAGAAACCATCATCGAAGAAGACAGAGCCGCATAAAAAGACATCGCCGAAGAGTACGCGGCCACGTTAGAATCCATTGAGGCTGAATATGATCATGGTCAATGTGTGGAACCGGAAACCGAAGTCACCAAAAAAAACTATGCAGCAGCCTATGAATCCATGGCCGTACCCGCATAGACAATTTGATGAGCCCACTAATGTAAAATTAGTGAGCTCTTTTTATAAAAAAATCCCTTAATAAAAATCGTCATACAAAGTATCGTTTTACTCCATATGCCAATGACTTGAGCTACTTAAACATGTAATGGACATTGTCCAGCAAGTCCTCCACTGCGTTAGTGCATTTGAGGGCCTTGCGTTTCATCTTTTTCGGGTTTTGCATGCAGCAATATAGAAACCAACCGGCTGCCATTCCTAGGAGCACCCCGCAAAAAAAGTTTCTAATCGGGCAAGCTTTTTTGTATTCATTCATGTCATATACCTCCAAAAGTTAATCTCATTACTCATAGCGTGCCCGATTTTTTTCATCTTAGTAATTAGTCTGGAGGTGAATTTTATTGGAATTTAGCGAGTGCCCTAATTAAGCTCCGTGGCACGTGCAGGACACAAATACAGCTTTTATTTATCGTTGAAGTAAACCTCATACCAAACGAGGAACACATAAATTGTCCAGATTTTCCGGCTATTGTCGACCTTATTTTGGAAATGCTCATCGAGGTACTTAAGCAAAACATCCGTGTTAAAGAACTCTTTCGCTGTCTCCGAGCAAAACAATTCCTTTACGATGTTATAATACTTCTCTTGACGCAGCCAAACCCTAGTTGGAACTGGAAATCCGAGCTTTTTCTTCTCTGCAGTAAACTTCGGCAAATGCCTCAATGCCGCTTGGCGCAAGGCGAACTTAGTATTCTCGCTGTTGACTTTCAGCCGACTTGGAAGCGACCGTGCGACCTTAAAAAGCTCCTTGTCCAAGAATGGAACGCGCAACTCCAGCGAGTTTGCCATGCTCATACGGTCGGCCTTGAGTAGGATATCGCCGACCATCCACAAGTTGATATCCAGCTGCTGCATGCGCGTGACGTCGTCGTAGTGCTGGCTCTTTTTATAGAACTCCTCGCACACTTTTTGCGGCGCTGTCGCAAGGGACGAATCCTTCAAAAGTTTTTTCTTGTCCTTCTCGGAGAACATAAACGCATTGCCGATGAACCGTTCTGGCAAGTCCTTCGAGCCGCGGACAATGAAACTTTTGCCCGTAAAATTAGCTGGGATCGCCTCGACTATGGCGGCTAATGCACGTCGCAAAAACTTAGGCAACTTCTGATACTTGCGCAAGGAGAGCGGCTCGTGGTAGATGTTGTAGCCGCCGAAAAGCTCGTCCGCGCCCTCGCCGGAAAGCACCACCTTCACGTGCTCGCTGGCGAGCTTCGAGACGAAATACAGCGCGATGCACGACGGGTCGGCCAGCGGCTGGTCCATTATGTACTGGACGTGCGCGATGTTCGCCCAAAACTCCTCGTCGGAGATGACCTTGCTGTGATGGTCCAGCCCGACCTCGTCGGCGAGCCGCTTTGCAAATCCAATCTCGTTGTATTTTTCATCGCCGCCAAAGCCAACCGTAAATGCCTTCTGGCCGGCAAAGTGCGTCGACACATAGCTGGAATCCACGCCGCTCGACAAGAAGCATCCAACCTCAACGTCGCTCTCCTTGTGCTTCGTGACAGACTCCTCAAAAGTAGACTCAATCCTCTCAACGGCCTCGTCAATGGTCAAGTTCTCATCCGGCTGAAAGGTCGCCTCAAAGTAGCGCGTAATCTCGAGTTTGCCATCCTTGAACCAGGCGTAGTGGCCCGGCAGCAGGCAGAAAATGCCCTCAAAAAACGTCTCCGGCGGCACCGAGTACTGGAACGAGAGATACTTGTCCAGCGCCCGCTTGTTGAACTTTTTCTCGACCCGCGGGAATTGCAAAATGCTCTTTATCTCCGAGCCGTACACCAGCTGCTCGCCGACGAGCGTGTAGTGCAGCGGCTTGATGCCGAAGAAGTCCCGCGCGAGGAAAAGCGAGTTGTCGACGGTGTTGAAAATTGCGAAGGCGAACATACCGCGAATCCGATCGAGCAGGCCCTCACGCCACTCCTCGAAGCCGTGAATTAAGACCTCCGAGTCAGTATCGGTCGCAAACTTGTGTCCCGCAGCAGTCAACTCTTCGCGCAATTCCTTATAGTTATAAATCTCGCCGTTAAACGTCAAAATCAGGGTCTTGTCCTCGTTGAAGATGGGCTGATTACCGTCGTCCAGGTCGATGATGCTGAGGCGACGGAAGCCCATGGAAATTTCCGCAGTAGAAAAAAAGCCCTCGCTATTAGGCCCCCGATGGATAATCACATCCGTCATGCTCTTCAAAGTCTGCTCGCGGTCGAGAATCTCCCCGGTGAATCCGCAAATTCCACACATAATAAAACCTCTTCTCGAAAATATTTTATCAAATTATATCAAAACAAGGCAAAAATTGCAAGAGTTTTTCCTCTCGTAGATGCAAAAATCTACTCGGAGGCGCCACGCATGATGGAAACCTTCGAGATTTTCCTATCAATAATTTCGTCAACAATGAAGCTTACACCGTTAATCGTCACCGTGGGATGCTCGTTATACGCCGGTATTCTACCCAAGTGCTCCAAAATTAGGCCGGAAATTGTATCGTAATCGCCGTCCGGCAAAGTAAAACCTAACAAATCGGAAATCTCATCAATGGAGGTTGTACCGTCAACTGTAAATTTATTCTCGTTAATTTTAGTTATTTCGTCTTTTTCGTTGTCATATTCGTCCTGGATGTTGCCCAAAATCGACTCGATCAAGTCCTCAATAGTGACGAGCCCCTCGGTACCGCCGTATTCATCAACAATTATAGCAATTTGCGTCCTCAAGTCAATAAGCTCGCGGAAAAGCTCACTGCAACGCTTGGTCGCGGGGATGTAAATGGCATCTCGCATAATCTCAGAAATGGCCACGTTATGCGGTTTTGACGCCCCGACAAAGTGTTTGAGTAGGTCTTTAACATAGACAATCCCGACAATATTATCGACGTCCTCGTGATAAACTGGAATGCGCGAATAGCCCGAAGAAATAGCCAAATCGACAGCGTCAAAGATAAATTTTGTGTCTTCTATTGCGATGATTTCTGTGCGGTGCGTCATGATTTCGCTTGCGTTTTTGTCGTCAAAATCAAAAACATTTTCTATGATATTTTTTACGCCAGCCTCGATTACACCTTTCTCGCGGCCAGCGTCGAGCATCATCAAGATTTCTTCCTCGGTCACCGTGTTGACGTTCACCTCCGGGTTGATGCCGAAAAGCTTGACGATAAAGTTGGTCGAGGCCGACAAAAACCTTATAAACGGGCTGAAGATTTTCTCGATGGCACTAATTGTACCGATGACTTTGAATGAGATTTTTTCGGCATTTTGCATAGCAATTTTTTTGGGGACAAGCTCACCTAAAACCAAGGAGAAGTATGATAAAATCAAAGTTATCAAAACGGTCGAGAATCCCTCTAGAATGCTACTTGAGAGCGGTAAAAAAGAAAAAAAATCTGCGACTTTACTGGCGAAAATTGTGGACGCCGAAGCCGAAGTTAAGAAACCTGACAGCGTTACCCCCACCTGGATGGTCGCCAAAAAGCTGCTTGAGTTTTTGGTGATTTTAAGAATTTTCTCGGCACCTTTGTGACCATTCTTGGCCAAGTTTTTAAGCTTGTTGTCATTTAGCGTAATTATGGCAATCTCGGACATGGCAAAAAACGCGTTGATTAGAATTAAAATCAGCAATAAAAGTACTTGAAAAACGCTGCTATTCGCCATTTTTTCACACTCCTTGGCGGATTTAGCTATGTAAAAATTACCTATTAAATTCGCTTTACATATTACATTAAAAGTGATAAAATGTCAATGTAATCTTTGGGTTGAGTTGTCAAATTGCACAAACAAATTCTTAAGGGAGGAAAAGTTTATGTCGAGAGAAATCAAAACGATGGACGGAAACACCGCAGCAGCGCACGTTTCGTACGCTTTTACCGAGGTTGCCGCAATTTATCCAATAACGCCGTCATCCGTCATGGCCGACGAGACCGACAAGTACGCCGTTGCCGGCAGAAAAAACCTCTTCGGACAGCCGATCAAAGTCACGCAAATGCAGTCAGAAGGCGGCGTCGCAGGGGCAGTTCACGGCGCGCTGTCGGCCGGCGCACTCGCGACAACTTACACCTCCTCACAAGGGCTTTTGTTGATGTTGCCGAACATGTACAAAATGGCCGGCGAGCTCCTCCCGAGCGTGATTCACGTGTCGGCGCGCGCCCTAGCGACGCATCCGCTCTCGTTTTTTGGCGACCACTCCGACATTTATGCGTGCCGCCAGACCGGCTACGCCATGCTGTGCGCGAACAGCCCGCAGGAGGTCATGGACCTGGGCGCGGTGGCGCACCTCGCGGCGATAAAGGGCCGCGTGCCGTTTTTGCACTTTTTCGATGGCTTTAGGACCTCACACGAGATTCAAAAAGTGGCTGTTTGGGACTACGAATCCTTGCGAGAAATGCTCGATTGGGAGGCCTTTTCGGACTTCAAAAAGCGTGCATTAAGCCCAGAAAACCCCGTCTTGAGAGGCTCTGCTCAGAATGATGACATTTTCTTC
>JAZQMR010000148.1:0-5376 GCA_045543505.1 Acutalibacteraceae bacterium
GATCCGACTTCTTCTTCTGCAGCTTTCTCCGCTACTATGCGCTGCTCTTCCTCTTTACGCAGGCGCTCTTCTTCTGCAGCTTTCTCCGCTGCTATGCGCTGCTCTTCCTCTTTACGCAGGCGCTCTTCTTCTGCAGCTTTCTCCGCTACTATGCGCTGCTCTTCCTCTTTACGCAGGCGCTCTTCTTCTGCAGCTTTCTCCGCTGCTACGCGCTCTTGTTCTTCTTTTTGTTTTCGTTCTTCTTCGGCTTTCTCATGTGCTATACGCTCTGCTTCCTCGCGTTGCTTTCGCTCTTTTTCTTCTTTATCTTTCTTAGCATTTTCTTCGGCTTCTTTTTGCTTGCGGGCCTCTTCTTCCTTACGAGCATTTTCTTCGGCTTCATTTTGCTTGCGAGCCGCTTCTTCTCTACGAGCGTTTTCTTCAGCTTCTTTTTTCTCTTGCTCTATGCGCTCTTGATCACCAACAGCACCTGCAACTACCTGCGGAGCCTCCTCGTTTGTTGTAGAACTATCAACAATCTCATTGTAGCTCTCGTGGAGATCTATTGATTTGGTAACAGTAGATTCTTCGTGCTGTCCAGCGACCTCCCCTTTTACAGAAATAGTAACAACATCGTTTTCTATTTCTAGCTTGTCTTTTAACGCTTCATCCTGTTCAAGACCATCTTTCAGTGCCTCTATTACCTTATCGGCGCTGGCTTTTTCTTCGCCAAGTTGCTCGTTTACCGTGACAGCCTGCTTTAGGACATCCTCTACATGTTCTTTTGCGAGAGTATCGGCCACCTGTTGGAGCTCTTCTTGAGTTTTGTATTCAGAAACATTTGTTTTAGTTTGCGTAGTTATTTTGGGTGCTTTTGAAATGGTTTCCGACGACGCAATCGGGGCGGATTGTTTCATTTCAGATACAGGATGCAATCCCAAAGCTTCCTCGAGAGAACGCTGTTGTTCCGGGGTTATACGTCTATTTTCTTCTTTATTTTGTGCGCTATTTTTGAGCGTAACTTTTTCAGATGTTCCTTTTGAGACTGGCGCAGGTTTAGTTGCCTCTTCAATCGGTGCGTCATCGGGAGCGGAGGTGTGCGTTGTTTCAGGTGTTGCCTTGTGGTTTATTTCCGCCATAAAGTTATCGAAGTCAAAGTCGGATACCTCGCTATTAGCTGCTTTAGATTTTGCCGCTTGTGAGGCGGCCGCTTCTCTTGAGAGCTCATCATCTAACTCTTTTAAAAACTTGTCTAAGTCGAAATCCGAGGTGCCTTTTTTGCCAATTGTACGGTTTAGCATATTCTTGCCAGCAGAGCGACCTCTACCAGGCCTGAACGCACTGCCACCACCAAGCTTTCCGCCCTTGAAAAGTTTGTCCAGCTCTTTTTCGATATCTTCCATGTTGGCGTTTTTGTCAGCACCTTTTGGAGCCTTCTTCAGCATCTCGTCAAGGCTCTTTTTAAGATCTTCCTCGTCCTCGTCTTCAAGCTCAAGTTCAGACTCAGACTTCGATTTGCTGGGCGCACTATCTGAAATAACATGGCTTACATTGTCATGATTGTTGTTAATCAGGTTAATGGCCGCAGCAGAGCCCAATGAAACCAACAGTATTGATGACAACGCCAAACCAGCTGCCTTCGGGGAGACACCGCCGCTTACCTCGAGCAGGTCGTCCTCACTGAGTTGCATATACTTTTCGTTTGCAAACTCAACCATTTCCTCGGCGGTAAATTCCAGACCTTTTTCTTTTGCCAGCGGAATTATCTTCTCGTTGACGATGTCCTTTAGGTTGGCCAGGTCCGAGGCCTCTAGCGCTGTTTCGCTGTCGAGGCTGACCAACTTTTGAGCTAAGTCTACGTCCTTTTCTGCTAGCTCGTAAAATTTCTTTACGTTTTCCCTAGACATAATTTTGTCCTCCTTTTAATTTACAAATATTCTCAACGTATAGCTTACATATGTGTATCGTATTGCAACTCTAATTATTCTCTTTCTTTCAACTCTGTTTTTAAAGCTTGCAAATCAACTGTTTTACCCATGTTCTGGTGCAGCGCCGCGAGTATTTTTAGCTTCGTGTTTTTGCTAGATTCGTGGCGCCCAGTGCCATAGGACGAACCACCAAACCACGAGCTCGGGATTTCTGGCTCCCCGTCAATGTTTTTTATGTTGCTGACAATATATTCAATGTCGTCTATCAGCGCTTGACGGCTGATCGGGTCGAAAGAGTCTAAGTTATAATTAACCTTTTGTAGCGCCTCAAACACATGATTGACGATACTTGTCCAAGAAGAGAGGAATCGGCTAGCTGCTATATAACTATTTTTTGCGGCGTGACCTTTTTCCTGCCAAACAGGTTGATCATTTGCCTCTGAATCGCTTGCCTTTGAACCAGTTGCCCAGGCTATTTGGTTTGCTCTGAAATTATGGTCAATTTTTGAATAGTTTTGGGCCCGCTTGGTAAAGTCGTCGATCCGGGATTTTAAACGTCCAATTGCATATTCCGCATCGTCAAGCTTTTGCTCTTTGATTTGTTGTTTTATTTTTTCTATAGTTTTTTTACACTCGATAGTAAATTTCTCGCCGCCATACTTATCAAACGGGTCAGGGATGTACACATAATTGTTCGCCACGTTGTGATCTTTGAGAGTTTCCGGAAGTTTAAGCATTTCATCAGTTTGTTTCTTAAGGTCTTCTTGTAGTTTTTTAGTTTTCTCAAGGGTCTCAGCCGCCTCCGCCTCGGCAGCTACTTTTCGATTTTCTTTTTGTTGGGCTAGAATCTCATTTCTTTTTGGTTGATAGTTTTCTTGCCATTTTTTTAAAGATATTTGCTCTCTTGAGCTTATGTGTTGCGGCACGTTATCCGGAGAGCTCAGTTGTTGGAGAAGCTTATTAGCCGCTTCCATCAGAGAGGCTATGTTATTTTGTTCGTTTTTATCAGTTACTTTATGGTAAAGTGAACAGGTGGTTGCCACTTTAGCCTCAAAATCCTTAAAATCCTTAAAATCATCAACTTCCTTAACTTTCTTATTTACGTCAGCCAATTGTTCTGGAGACGCCGACAAAACCATCTCTGTCAATAATTTCAGGGTGTTCTCTAGTTGTATGCGATTAAGAATATGGGTAACATGAGAATCAATTTTATTTCGAAACTGCTCACCGGTAGGGAGCGACAAAAGATCAATTAAATCTGCAACGTCATAAAGAAAACCAAATTTGCCATAAAAATCGAAGTGCAATAAACTTTCCTCTTCAAGCGTTTCTTCGTGTTCAAGAAAAACCGTTGTAACTTCGATTGCTTTTTTCAAGGTGTCGCTGGCAACATCAAGAACAACCAAGCGCCTATCAAGAGATTCGGTTGTCCGGTTCAGAAATCTATCACAAGGCTTAGCTATTCTGTCGGCAACCCCGAGTTTTTCTAACCTTTTTAAGGAGAGCTTTATGTCTATAGTTATTGTTTGGGCCAAGCACTCTTTGACACTAGTAATATCAGCAGCTTTTTTAAAAAAGCTTGGATTAAGAATGGAGCGGGCCTTTTCTACAAGTTTTTGACCTTCTTGAAAAAGTGCATCAGAAGGATCTGATTGTTTTAGATTTTCCTCAAGTGCTGTTTTGGCAGCATCTAACTTTTTATGAAAGATCTTTATATTTATAGTGTTTATGTCGTCCAAGCACTTTTTGATATTAGTAAGATTGGTGGTTTCCTCCTTAAGAAGCGAGTCGGCCTTGTCTATAAGGGTTTGACCTTTTTGACGATCAGCAGAGTCTATTTGTTCTAGATTTCCATTAAGTGTTATTTTGGCGGCATCAAGAGAGAGCTTTGTATCCATAGCGTTTATTTCGGCCAAACAGTCTTTGAACCTAGTAAGCTTAACGTCTTCTGTCATATAAATGCCATCAAGAACGGCGTCAGCCTTTTTTAAAAGCTTTAAGCCAGCGCTATAACGCTCGTCAGACCTATCTAAATCCCTTAACTTTTTCGAAAGTTCTGTTCTGGCGGTAATTAACTTTTCTCTTAGCTCTTTTTCCGGTGTTGCGGCACTGGCGGTGTGCGAGACGCCAAAGTCGATGTTCATTGACTTAGAGACTGCATCCATTGCCGACGGCGCAACCATCAGCGCTGCCAAGGACAAAAGGCCAACGACCGTAGATTTGGTAGAAAAACCGCCGCTTACCTGTTGCAAATCTTCGTCAGTCATCTCAGACAAGGCCAAATTAGCGACTACCATAAAGTCGTCGGCGGAGAACTCTATTCCGAACTCCTTGGCCAGCGGTAAAATCTTTTTCTCGACGAATTCCTTGTCGTTCTTGAAGTTGAATTTGCCCTCTTGTAGCCCGTCTTTCAGGGCTACCATTCTCTTTGCCAAGTTTTCATCATTCTTTGCCAAATCCATAAATTTCTTTACATTCTCCAGTGACATAAACTATTCCTCCTTTAAACTTATAAATTTACTTACTTATTTTTGGCTTTCTACAAATTCTTTTAGTCCGGTATCAATTGTGACGTCACCAGCAGTTGCATTGCTTGGGTCTGCAACATTTCTCGCGGCCCCATCCTGCTTGTAGCCTTCCATCGCGAAGGTGGCCAATGTTTTCAGCATAGCCTTGTGCCGATAGTCACCTGCTCCTGTTCCGCATGATGAAGCTTTTGCTTTAGCTTCCAAAGTTTGGCTATCCGTAGAAATACGCATAGTCCCTAAAACATTTTGGTAACTTGTTTTCCAATCCTTCAAGTTTTCTATTCTGTCGATATCAAAGTCTGCATCCTTCAGACAGTTGTATACATTTTCGACCGTTCCATCATGCAACCAACCATTTCCTGCGAACTTAACTTTCGTTAAATTGTCAACGTTACTAAGAGAGGCTTTTAACGCACTTACAGATTCTTCGACTTTTTCTGCATTAGCATCGTCCTTATTCAGCATGTCGCTAACCTTATCGTATTTGCGTTCAAGTGCAAGCGTATCGTTGCCATTTTGTTTTAGGCGTTTAATTTCATTGTTAATTTCAAGCAAATCTTTTTTTGCCTCAACTAATTTAAGTAGGTTCTTGGTGTCATTTTCTTTTTGTTTTAACTTGTCAGGAGTGCTTGCGGATTGGAGAGTAAGTGCGTCGTATTTTCTATTAAGTGTTTCTAAGCCTGAAGCTTCCTCTAATTCATCCAAAAGGTCATAGATTTTATTTAAATTTTGTGTTATGGTTTCTTTTTGTTCGCGTTCTTTTTCCGCAGCTTTCTCCGCTGCTATGCGCTGCGCTTCCTCTTTACGCAAGGGCTCTTCTTCTGCAGCTTTCTCCGCTGCTATGCGCTCTTCTTCCTCGCGTTGCTTTTGCTCTTTTTCTTCTTTATCTTTCTTAGCTTTTCCTTCGGCCTCTTTTTGCTTGCGAGACTCTTCTTCTCGTC
>JAZQMR010000149.1:0-1700 GCA_045543505.1 Acutalibacteraceae bacterium
AAATAATTTTTTTTTTATTTCCTTTGTGGCCCATAGCCCAACTTTTTGAGCTATGGGCGGGCCGAAGGCCTTATAGGCCTCCGGCGCCTCGCGGCGCCCCTAGGTCTGAAGTCACCTAAAAATTGGCTGAATTTGATGCTCCAAAAGTGCGGCCTCAAGGGCTGGCACAAGCAAGTCGAAGTGCGCAACAAGCGAGTTCGGCTTTTTTATGGGGTCATCTTGCGACATGGGCACAAAGTAGATGTTTTTTCGATTGAGCATCGTGCCCATATTTTTTGCTGAACCAGAGAGACCGTCATTCGTCGCGAGGGCGATTAATACAGGCTTTTGCGCCCGCAAGTGAGACTTAACAGCCATCGTCACGGAGGTGTCTATCGTCGAGCTGGCTAGCTTACTTAAAGTATTCCCGGTGCACGGCGCAATAACCATGATGTCCGTCATCCGTTTCGGACCAATCGGCTCGGCGGCCTCGATGGTGTGAATGATCTCCCTGCCGCAAGTTGCAGTTATCTCGTCGCGAAAGTCTTGTGCCCTGCCGAAGCGCGTGTCCGTCGAGTAGGCTGTCTCCGACATAATTGGCACGACTTCGTAACCAGTTTGCGCCAAAAGCTTCATTTGCTCGAGGGCCCGCGCGAACGTACAGAACGAGCCGCACATCGCGAAGCCCACCTTTACTCCATCCATGAGTCATCCCTCCTCAATCATGTTGTAGACCGTGTTTTTGATGATTTCTCCGGCGGTTTTCGGCGCGACTTTTCCGGGCAAGGCCAATGCGTGAATCACGTTGAAACCTAGCCTTTTGGCCGCCTCGAAGTCAACTCCGCCGGGCAAAGACGCCAAATCAATTATGATGGTGCTGGGGTTTAGTTTTGCCAAGGTTTTCTCGTCAAAGATGAGGCTCGGTATCGTGTTAAAAATGATGTCAAAATTAGCACGAGTGGCGATGTTATCAGTCTGGATAGGCTCGTACCGAAGCGCCTTTATCCATGCTAGGTCTTCAGCTTTTCTCGCGCTGGCCGTCACCCTAGCACCAAGTCCACTCAACGCCGTGCACAACGCCTTTCCGACCTTGCCAAAGCCCGCCACCAAGCATCTTGCGCCGTGTATGGTGCCCTTGAACTCGAACATCGCGATGCCTATGGCGCCCTCGGCTGTTGGCACGGCGTTGCTTATGGCAAAGTCATCGCGTGTGGAGTAGTCTTTAATGTTTATGTTCTTCCAAATTTCGCTCGTCGCGATTAATTTCTTGGAAACGCCGCAAAAAACTTTCTTTCCAGACATTTTTCGCGCAAAGTCGTCATCAAGGCTTATCTTCGTGCGTGAGTACGGCGCGTTTAAGTGGCCATCTATGCCCGCCGTCGGCACCGGCAGAAGAATGTACTCAGCTTTTTTGAGCGCATCCTCCAAGCTGCACGAGACTAAGCCCTCTTTTAACTCGATATTTTCAAATCCAACCATGTACACTTCGTAGCCGTCCGCCAAAAGGCTCTCTGCCATCGCCAGTTGTCGCGCGTCCCCGCCGACCACCGCGAATCCATCCGTATTAATCATATCAATTCCCTCCATTGCACATACCATACTATGATAGCACGAAAACCTCGTGACACTGCAAATTTGAGTGCGTAAACTGGTATGGAGTGCCAACTTAGCAAACGCGGCTGCGAGGCCAACGAAAATAAATATTTATTTTCGTTGTGGCC
>JAZQMR010000150.1:0-7325 GCA_045543505.1 Acutalibacteraceae bacterium
TGAAGGTGCTAACTCGTTTAAATTCTTCACCACAGACAACCAAGAGCTTATCATGATGCCGGGTAAAATTTATGTTTGCGTGCTCCCCCAGTGGTCTAGCATTGATATTAAGTAAAAAAGAAGCAGCTCAAAACGAGCTGATTTTCCTTATGGAGGCGCACTATACTGCGCGCCTCTTTTTAACCTCAACCAAAAACTTGTTGAAAACTACCGCGAGATCTTCTCCACACCCATATATGAGCGCAGCACCTCAGGCACCGTCACCGAGCCATCCTCATTTTGGTAATTTTCCAAAATCGCCGCGACTGAACGGCCTACCGCGAGCCCCGAGCCATTCAAAGTGTGCACAAACTTAGCCTTATCAGCCTTATCCTGCTTAAACCGAACTGCCGCACGCCGAGCTTGATAATCCTCAAAATTCGAGCAAGACGAAATCTCAACATAGCGGCCGTAAGAAGGCATCCAAACCTCGATATCATAGGTCTTTGCCGAACAAAAACCCAGGTCGCCGGTGCAAATGCACACAACTCTATAAGGAAGCCCCAAAAGTTGGAGCAAATGCTCAGCATCGTTCGTGAGGCTCTCCAACTCGTCATAGGAGCTGTTCGGATTTGCAAATTTCACCAGCTCGACCTTATTAAATTGATGCTGCCGAATTAAGCCGCGAGTATCCCTTCCCGCCGAGCCAGCCTCCGCGCGGAAGCAAGCCGAGTAAGCGCAAAATTTTATCGGCAACTCAGCGCCACTCAAAACCTCGTCTCTGTGAAAATTTGTCACAGGAACCTCGGCGGTCGGAACCAAAAATCCATCCTCATCCGCCAACTTAAAGGCATCATCCTCAAACTTGGGAAGCTGGCCGGTACCAGTCATCGAGTCGCGATTGACAATATAAGGCGGCAAAACCTCAGTGTAGCCGCGGCTCGCGTGGGTATCCATGAAGAAGTTTATCAGCGCACGCTCGAGCCGAGCCCCCAGTCCTTTGTAAAAATGGAATCTCGCGCCAGTGACCTTCGCCGCGCGCTCTGGGTCAAGGATGTTCAAATCTTTACCCAAGTCCCAATGCGCCTTCGGTGTGAAATCGAATTTACGCGGCTCACTCCATCGCCGAACCTCGACGTTATCGGAGTCGTCCTTACCCTCCGGAACCTCATTATTCGGGACATTCGGAATCATCAAAATCAAGTCGCGCAAACTTTTTTCAACAACCGATAAATCTTTGTTGAAACGCGAGATATTCTCCGATAAAGTCTTCATTTCCGCCATTATCGTCGAGGTATCCTCACCGCTTTTTTTCATCTGCGGAATCTTCTTGCTAACGGCATTTTGCTGAGCCTTCATCGCCTCAACCTTAGAAGTAAGCTCACGTCGCTGCAAATCGAGCCGCAAAATCTCATCGATTTCGGCATCGAGGCTCATATTTCTGCTGCGCATTGCCACCCTCACGCGGTCGGAGTTCTCGCGGATAAACCTAACATCAAGCACGCCAATCACTCTCCATCAAAAATTACTCTCGCCCAAGCACTTCGCGATGTGGGCCAAATCGTCGTTGTCATAGAACTCAATCTCGAGGATACCCTTGTTTTTCCGGGGCTTATCCTTCACCTTCACGCGACGACCGAGGGCTTCCTTAAGCGAAATCTCGACCTCATCGAAAAATGGATTTCGCTTTTTAACAACGCGAGATTTTTTCTTCTTTTTGCCGCCGTTCTCAAGGTAATCTTTACAGATCCTTTCAACCTCGCGAACGGAAAGTTCCTCCTCTGCAGCCTTTTTCGCCATAAATTCGATTTCCTCAAAGGTCCGCAAGGTCAGCAATGGCCGCGCGTGACCGGAGCTCAACGCACCCTCAGAAATAAGGTCTATCACGGCCTGCGGCAAACTAAGCAACCTCACCGCGTTGGAGATTGCCGAGCGCGACTTGCCAACGGTTTTCGCCACATCGTCCTGCGTGAACTCGTAGGTGTCCATCAAGGACTTGTAGCCCAAAGCTTCCTCGATCGGAGAAAGGTCCTCGCGCTGCAAGTTTTCTATCAACGCGATTTCCATAACTTCCTGGTCCGTCAACTCGCGGATAATTACGGGAACCTCTGTCAAACCAGCCATCCTCGAGGCTCTCCATCGACGTTCTCCGGCTACTATTTGATAGCAATCGCCAGAAACCGGTCGCACCAAAATCGGCTGCAAAACACCATGTTGAGCAATCGACTCGGCCAACTCGGCAAGGGCTTCCTCGTCAAAATCATTTCTTGGCTGGTCTCTATTTGGCTCTATCTCCGAGATTTTGAGTTTAACAGAGTTTTGCGGCTCCATATCATTCTCTATAAAAATCGCCTCTAAACCTTTCCCTAGGCCACCTTTTTTTGCCGCCATTATTTAACATCCTCTCTTTTTTTATCATTCTTCAAAATTTCCTTAGCCAACTTAACATACGCGCGCGAACCCTTGCTGTACCTATCATAATAGACCACAGGCACCCCAAAACTTGGCGCCTCCGAGAGCTTAACTGTCCTCGGAATGAACGTCTTAAAAACCTTCTGATCGAAGTAGTTTTTGACCTCATCAGCAACCTGTTGATTTAGTTTTAATCTGGCATCAAACATCGTCAGTAAAACGCCTTCAACATCCAAGTCGGGATTATACGTTCTCTTCACTCTCCGCACCGTGCTCATCAACTGCGAAAGACCCTCCAAAGCGTAAAATTCGCACTGTATCGGGACAATAACGGCGTTGCTCAAACACAGCGCATTGGTCGTAACTAACCCCAACGACGGCGGACAATCTATTATAATGTAGTCATACTGATGCTGCGTCACCGCTAGAGCTTGACTCAACTTGGCCTCTCTGTTTTCCATACCTGCCAATTCTATTTCAGCTCCAGCCAGCGACATATTTGCCGGCAAAACGTCCAAATTATCAAACTTTGTCTTAACAAGCGCCTCCTGCACCTTATCTACATCAATTAAGGCGTCGTAAACAGACACCTCTAACGTGCTTTTATCAATTCCAACGCCACTCGTCGTATTTCCTTGCGGATCCATGTCAATCAACAAAACTTTTTGCCCCAATTTGCCCATTGCCGCCGCCAAATTTACCGCTGTAGTGGTTTTTCCCACTCCACCCTTTTGATTTGTAATGGCAAAAATTTTCTTCATCACAAACCTCCTTTCCAACAATAAAAGTATATCACACTCCTAAAAAAAAGCAAACCTCTAAGGCTCATGAATCAAAATGTTTCACGTGAAACATTTTAGCTTTTTACCGTAAAAAGTGTGCACAAAACTAAAAAACGACAACTGCTTCACACCCCACCAACCCCACTCTAAAGCCATTTGCAAAACAAAAAAATCAAAATGTTTCACGTGAAACATTTTGACACATATAATGCGCTTATTTGTTTTTTCAAAAGTCATAGTGGTTTTCTTTTTATTTTCGCACTACTTCTTGGATATAAAAAATCAACCTCTTCCGTCTTTCTTATAACAATAATATTTCGCTCTTCTTCCTCCAATTTAAAATTTTCCACTTTAACAATCTCACCCTTCAAGACCTGCAAAGCATTTTTCGCCACATTGATCTCCTCTTGCGCTCTGCTACCTTTTAAAGCCACAAAAAAGCCACCAACTTTAACAAAAGGCAAGCAATACTCCAACAAAACAGTTAGAGGCGCCACCGCCCGCGAAACAGCTACATCAAATTTTTCTCTAAACAAATTTTTTCTTGCACCATCTTCTGCTCGGCAATGCACCAACGCAACCTTTAGTTCTAGTTGGTCTGTTAGCACATCTAAAAAATCTAGCCTTTTCTGCAAACTATCTAACAAAGTTAACTCTATATCCGGACGCACGATCTTAAGCGGAACCCCCGGGAAGCCTGCACCTGTGCCAACATCTATAACCTTGGCCGCTTGCGGCACATCATAAGCCGACAACAAAGACAAACTGTCTAAAAAATGCTTGATGGCAATTTGACGCGGCTCTGTTATGGCCGTTAAATTCATCTTTTCATTCCACTCAATTAGGAGCTCCGCATAGTGCTCAAATTGCGCAATCATATTGTCGGTCAAATTCAAATTACTCGTCGCTAAAATTTGTCGAATCACGTCTTTCTTCTCCTTTTTCAACGCTTGATAACCAAATCAAAAGAACCGATATATCCGCCGGGCTAACCCCAGAAATTCTAAAAGCCTGTCCAACAGTTTCTGGTCGAACCTGCTGCAATTTTTCTTGTGCCTCTAGCCGCAAACCGGTTATTTTCATATAGTCAACGTCTTTCGGCAACTCTCTTTTTTCTAGCCGACGCATCGCTTCAATCTGCGCCAACTGCTTTTTTATGTATCCTTCATATTTCACTTCGACCTCTATCTGCTCGAATATAGCCTCATCCAAAACCGGTCTGGTCGAGTCAACAGGCTTTAAACATTCATATGTAATTTGAGGTCTTTTTAACAAATCAATCAGCCTTGTCCCCGAGACTAACGCAGATGTTTCACGTGAAACAATTATGTCATTGACCTCATCAGACGGCGGTATTACTAGCTTCGCGATGCGTTTAAGTTCTTCTTTTTTCAAAAATTGTTTCTTTTCGAAGCGCTCCCAGCACGCATCTGAAATTAATCCAACCGTTCTTCCCAAAGGGGTTAATCTTTCATCCGCATTGTCTTGCCGCAACACCAAACGAAATTCCGAGCGAGAGGTCATCATGCGATAAGGGTCAGAAACGCCCTTCGTTATCAAATCATCGATCAACGTGCCTATATAAGATGTTTCTCTGCCGAGCACAAAAGTTTCCCGACCAAGAACTTTATGCGCGGCATTTATTCCTGCAACTAACCCTTGTGCGGCCGCCTCTTCGTAACCAGAGCTTCCATTAAATTGACCAGCTCCGAAAAGCCCCGTAAAATCCTCAAACTCCAAAGTCGCATTCATCTGCACCGGATCTACGCAGTCATACTCGATCGCGTAAGCCGGCCGCGTAAGCTGTGCCTTCTCAAAGCCTGGCAAAGTGCGATAGAACTGCAGTTGCACCTCCTCGGGCAACGACGAAGAAAGCCCTTGAATATACATCTCCTCTGTGTCTAGACCGCACGGCTCCACAAAAAACTGATGCCGCTCTTTGTCGGCAAAACGCACAAATTTATCCTCTATGCTCGGGCAATATCGCGGACCTTTTCCCTCTATGTCGCCAGAAAACAACGGCGACCTGTGCAAACTCCTTAAAATAATATCGCGAGTTTTGCTGGTTGTGTAGCCAATGTAACAAACGACCTGATTTGCGCCCAGATTCTTTGTCTCATAAGAAAAAGGGACGATCTTCTCATCGCCAGGCTGCACCTCCAGCTTAGAAAAATCTATGCTCGAGCGCAAAACTCTAGCCGGAGTACCTGTCTTAAAACGCCGCATACGTAAGCCCAACTTTTTCAAAACCTGACCCAAAAAAGCCGACGGAAAAATCCCGTCAGGCCCACTCGAAAAAGACACCTCTCCAACGTGAATCTTGCTGTCGAGGTACGTCCCCGTCGCGACAATCACCGTCTTAGAGCGATAAACCGCATTGAGGCGAGTCGTCAGCTCCCAGCCGCCATCGCACTGGCGCAAGTCAACAATCTCGGCCTGTTTTAAATCTAAATGTTCTTGCCGCTCGAGCTTATGTTTCATAACTTGCTTATATTTATCGCGGTCAATCTGGACTCTCAACGAGTGCACTGCCGGCCCTTTTCCGCGATTCAACATGCGACTTTGCAAAAAACACTCATCTGCAGTCTTCCCCATCTCACCGCCCAACGCGTCAATCTCTCGAACCAGATGCCCCTTCGCCGTGCCGCCGATCGACGGGTTACACGGGCAGTTGCCGACCGCGTCCATATTTATGGTGAAGACCACCGTGCGGCAGCCCAGCCGCGCCGCCGCCAAAGCCGCCTCGATGCCGGCGTGGCCAGCGCCAATCACGGCCACATCGTACGCGCCGGCCAAAAACTTCAACTCGTCCATCATTTTTCCTTTCTCGCAAAAAACTCTCTATTTACCCACGCAAAACTTCGAAAAAATCTCGTCAACGACCACCTGCGTGGCCCGTTCTCCGGTCAACGCGAGCAACTCATCGAGCGCCGCATTTATAGAAACCGTCACCGCATCCAAAGTTAGGCCCTCCTCAAGCGCAAAAACCGCCTCATCGAGCGAGCTTAATGCCTTTTTCACTGTGAGGTACTGCCGCTCCGACTGCAAAATTCCCTCCGACGGGTCGACTTTCTCGCTTGCCACTAGTTGCAAAACAACGTCCTCCAACCGTTCCAACCCGCACCCGTCCTTGGCTGAAAGCGACACCACCTCTTTTACAAAAGGTCGCACGCGCTCAAGGTCCACACGCTGCTCTAGGTCGGACTTGTTCACAATCGCGACGACGTTGTTGCCCTTGACTGACTCAAGTAAAAAGACCTCCTCATCGGTCAACTCGCGCGAACCATCTAGCACGAAAAGCACCAACTCCGCCTCTTTTAGGCGAGCCTTTGCCCTGTCAATGCCAATCGCCTCCACCGGGTCGTCCGTCGCACGAATGCCCGCCGTGTCCGATATTCGCAGCGTCACCTCGCCCAGGTTCACGGTCTCCTCCACGACGTCGCGCGTCGTCCCGGGGATGTGCGTCACGATGCTCTTCTCAAAACCAGACAACGCGTTCATCAAAGTCGATTTGCCCACGTTCGGCGCGCCGACTATCGCGGTGTCGACCCCGGAAATAAGCGCTTTGCCGTTGTCGTAGTTCCTTACAAGCGCCGACAAATTCGCTCTGCAAACCTCGAGTTTCGCCTTTAGCTCAGCCGCATCCAAGTCAAAGGTCTCGTCGTCGGGATAATCCGCCCAAACCGACAGCTGCGCCGATGCCTCAACAAGCGCCGCCTTTACCTCGTCGATCCGCCGACTTATCGCGCCACCATTGGCCGCAACCGCCGCCCGCGCCGCACTTTTGCCCGTCGCCTCAATGACCCGCATCACCGACTCCGCCTTGACAAGGTCCATCTTCCCGTTGAGGAACGCCCGCCGAGTGAATTCGCCTGGCTCGGCCGGCCGCGCGCCGCGCGCTAATACCAGGCGTAGAATTCGGCGCGTTATATACAATCCGCCATGACACGAAATCTCCACGACATTCTCGCCGGTATAGCTGTGCGGCGCGCCGAAGACGAGCACCACCGCCTCATCGAACTCTTCTTCTCCGTCGAAAATCTTCCCGAAAGGAGCAGTGTATCCCGGCGTGCCTTTTAAAGTCTTGCCCGACACCGATTTAAAAATCTCCTCAACCAACGCAATCGACCCCTCGCCAGACACCCTGATAAC
>JAZQMR010000151.1:0-10253 GCA_045543505.1 Acutalibacteraceae bacterium
GAAGTTTATAGGGGTGCTTATCATAGTCATAACCACGGTCGGCCATCAAATATTCAGCTTGAAATTCGGCGATTAGCGAGTGTTGTCAATAAAATTTAAGACATTGCTAAAAACCGATACACGGTGTAAAATGAGTGTATGGACAAAGAACTTAAATGCCCAAAATGCGGGAGCGACAAAAGAGTAAAAAGTGGATTTAACAACAAAAGATAGCGATGTTTGTGTAAAAAAATATAGATACCTCTACATGGTAGAACATCAAGGCGCGCCAGAACACATCAAACAAAAGGCAATAGCGCTGAATTTGGAAGGAAATGGATTTTTGCAAACCGAAAGAATTCTTAAGGTTAGCTATGTTTCTGTCATAAACTAGGTAAAAAAGGCCGGCGCAAACTTAGAGAAAACTCTAAAAAAGAGAACGGGTTGATGTTATGGAGTTTGATGAGTTGTGCGTAAATAAAGAAACATTTGGCTCTGGACCGCAGTAGACCTCGCCACAAAGCGGCTTGTTGGCACTCGAGAAACAAAACACTTCCAAAAAACTCGCGAATAAAATTAGCCATATTGATGCAAATTTTTACACATCAAACCATTGGCATGCATACAACCTTATTGCCCCCACAAAACATCGCACTGGAAAAGCACACAAGTACACTGTCGAGCGCATGAACCGGTTGTTGCGTCACTATCTTGCACGATTTGCCCGAAAAACCTACTGCTATTCGAAAAGCCTGCAGATGCTCAAGTGCTCACTTTTATTGTTTATGCATATGGCGCTTATTGAATATATGAAAATTTAGTAATGTCGCCAAGATAATTTAACAGCAACAGGCTATCGTTGATTTCAACAAAAAAACGATCGTCAAAATGTGTTTTTTACGCCTTTGCTAGAGATTTTGATTTGGATTATAGAGAAATTATTACCGTTAAATTTATGGAAAAATATTTCCATGGGGATTTAGAGAGTGCCGTAATTTAGAGTTTTCTTTGGCCTCGCGGCCTGGCTGGGTAGCTAACCCAACGGAAAATGCTCACTTTTGGGCACTCACGAATTATTTCATAAAAATAACTGAATTTGTTTTTATCCTGGTTGTATGAACAAGTTTTAGTCAAAATTATCTATCTCGTCCCAGATCAAGCCGCGAGCATCCATCTCGTCACAGGTGTTGCCCAAGGTGTCGATGACATCTTATTGCAGCGTGCCAAAGTTGAAGATACATTCTAGGTGTGCCGGCAAGAACTCCTCGACTATCTTTTGCGCCGCTGCTTTGTCAATGTTGCTATCCGTCAGTCCAGAGCAATTTATGTGAACGCTATTTTGAGACGGATATTCTACGATGGAACCATCTAGGCCGGCCGCTAAGAGGGCCTTCTCGAGGCTGCTCTTCGTAAAGTCATTTGCCGTGATGGCCGATCGATACAAAAGTTGATTTCGCCGCTCCTCAACGGATTTTTCGCTCTGCTCAGGACCCAGCATTCTCTCGCGCATCCCTAGACCGTAACTCTCCGCAGTGTTGACGAAACATTCGCGCTCAATCTCAGCCAGAGTCGCGCTAGTCTTGTCGAGGACAACCGCATAGGCACTAAGTTCGGCGCTGATTAGCGAGTCGTCGTTGAGGTCGTAAAAGCCCAGTGGGCGAAGCTTTTGCTTCATCGAATTAAGTGAATTCATCGCGCCCGCCTCACCTCTCAGAAATTTGCACTGCACCGAGGACTGCCAACTGCTTCGTGCTCATGTAGCGGTCGGTGCTGATGCTCGACACGATGTAATAATTCTCGACGCCCGGCACGGTGTAGACCGCGTTGCCGATGGCCGCCACAAGGCACGGCTCACCGATTTTCAGCGTGCTAAAGTATTCGGTGATGTTCGCGATGCATTGCTGCTTAATCTCCTCGAAGCTGTAGCCGGCCTTGACGGCGATGTCCACGCCAACCGCGACTTCGATGGCCTCGGCCTTGTTGACTTGAACGTCGACATTCAACTCGCGAAGCTCGCTGATTTCCGCTTGCAGTTCGGCGACAATCGCATCCTCAGGAAGTCCGCCTCGGCCCGCAACGTAAATGTCCACCGTGCCGACGCCGCGCTCCTTGGCGACCACGCTCGCCGAGTAAATCTCCTCGTGCTTGAGGGCCTGCTCCTTATAGAAGGCGCTGTTGGTGCCGTTGGAGATGTTCCGGTAGCTCTCGATTATCCGCTCGCGCAGCTCGTCGTCGCTCTCGGCGTCCAGGCCGCCAATGAAGGCATCCTCGTTCGTCACGGCGGTTATGGCGGCGGGCGGCGTAATCATAACTTTGACGCTGCCGACACCCGTATTTTGAGTTGCTCCAGCCGACTCTGATCTCGCTGGGACCGTCACAGAGAGAGCATCCGCGGGCAAGGTAGCTGCTTGAGTTGTCACAACTCGGATAGGTTCGGCCTCGCTCGTTGAGCAAACCGTCCCCTCAGGAATTTCAACCTCGTGGTTGAGGCCTACTTCTCGGCTGAAGGTCAGTGTGCCCGTTGAGTTCGTCGCGGGTTTGCGAGTTATTCCTCGAGCCGAGGCAAGGTAGTCAAGTTGCACGCCAGAGGCGGTTTGCGCGAACATTTGATTCTTCAGCCATTGCGCGTTACTTTGCAGGGATAAAACCTCGCCAGCGAGGACCTTCATGCGGATGCCCACGTCGGAGTCGTCGTTGACGGTCGCGCCGCTCAGCTCGGTAAACTTGGCCTTCATCCGCGAGAGAATTTCTCCATAAGTTTCCATCATATCGTTATCACCACATCTTTCTGCGTGTTATTTATCGAGAGAGCCACGTTGAGCGCGAGGTTTTCGCCGCCGTTCGTCAGCGCGGTGTGTACACCTTCGACGAGTACTTCAGGCATATCGAGTAGTGCCTCTCGGACCAGTGACAGCGCCTTTTCGTTGAGGTTTCCGCTGCTGGCCTTCAAGGCGTACAGCCGGCTGCCGAGGTTTTTATCGTAAACGAACGAGCCTTTTTTCACGCCCAGGCGAATCAAGACTCGTTGCAAAAGTTCATCGTAGCCCGTGAGTTCCACGAGATTTTTTCGGGTATCGCAAATGAAATCGCCATTGCTAAGCGCCGTATCCAAAATATCACCTTCCAGCTAATTTATCGCCGCGCCGTTGACCAGGACGCGGCCGTCGTTCTTGAGGATAAGGCTCGCGCCGCCGCTGGAGTAGAGCATCACCTCGCCGGGGGCCAGGTCCGCGGGTTGAGCGACGGCTCCAGTGTAAACGAAGCCCTCGTCCGTTGGCATAACGACAGCCTTTGTGCCCACCGGCGGGATTGAAACTACCCCGAACGGCGAGACATTTTTTATCTCGCGATGCTCCTGTGCGGCCTGCACCGTGACGGTGTTCTCCTGCGTCGAGGTCACCTTGCCAAAAGTCGCGCTCCTTACGGATTTGCACGCGTTGCTAAGTTGCCTTGAAAGCCACATGAAATCATCCCTCCAGTAACGTAAACGTGGTAAACTCGCCGTTTTGCGACAAAGAATATTCGAGATCGTGGACGGTTAAGTTTTCGAGCGAGCCAAGAATGTGGTCCTCGATGCGCGCCTTACTGCCGATTTGCGCAAAAATAGCGCCCGGACACGTAATTCTGACCTCATTAAATTTCTTTTTCGCATCAGCAATCATCTGTTCGGCGGTTTCAATCGAAACTTTCTCAGCAGAGGTACTATCCTCGGCCATACTTAGGAATTTTCGCCTGCTGATGCCGTTCTCAATGAGGCCATTATCTCGAATTTTCTCAACGTAGATGGGCGCGTAGGGCTCGCACACGATGATTTCCGAGATTAATTTGTGGCGATTATATTGCTGTCGAATCGAGGTGTACTTTATGCCGTTGCTGTCGTTTGAAAAAGTTAAGATGCCGCTCGCAGGGATGCCCGAGGCATCGATGGAACCGTCAGCGTTTACGACAGGGATAGTGTTGAGGCAAGTGCTGCAAAAACGCGCCAAAACGTCCCATTCGCTCACGCCTCGTTCCACCTCGAGAGTTGCGCTAAACGTGGATTTGTCGCCAGAAATCGAAGTGAATCCATATGGCTTTACATGGCGTTTAAAAATGAGGTCGAGCGAGGGGCGCTTGTACATTTGAGGGCTGGCTTCGTTGTCGATGAGGAGTGCCGCAATGCTTCGTGCTTTAATTGTCAAAAAGCAACCGGAGGAAATCACCTCGAATTTTTGCTCATCCACAATTCCCGCAAAAAACAGCCTATTTTCGCTTGAATAGACTTCGATTGACTTATATTGCTCATGTTTTTTGTCGCTGAAAAAAACGGCATTTAAGCTATCTGCGGGGGCCTCTCGCGACTTGCTCGTTTCGCATCCGTAACAGGGCCCTAAATCGACTTTTTCATTCGAGAGGGTCGTTGCTATGTAAATCATCGTAATCTCACCTTCTCGCTGGCATTAAGTTGATTTGGGCGCTTTACGGTTGGATTTAGTGCCAGCAAAGTGTCGATTGAAACGTCAAAATTAGCCGCTATGCTCCAAAGCGTGTCGCCCTCCAAAGCTGTGTAGAAATCCGCTTGAAAGTCAGCCTCTGTCGCGGTTGAGGACGAATCCTCCCAAAACTCGAAGCTATAATTTACAACATTTGGTATTGAGTTGCCGATCAGCTTAAGGTCTTTAAATAGCACCAAAAACGCGTCCATACCTGGCAGCGATAAGTACCCTGCGCCCCCCTGTTTAAAGACCAAAAACAGGTTTTCGAACTGCGCCATGCAATCCTCGCCGAAAAATTGCCCTCTTCCGGAGACGATTCTTTTTTCTCGGCCAAAATCCTGAATGACGCTACCTTTAAATGGAATCTTTGCCTCTTTGAGGTCTCGCGCGACGGTTATATCAATGGTCGAGGGATTGTGCGGCCAGACAAAATTTTTATACTTCATGACGTCCAAATTCATAATCAAATCACTCCAGTCTGGGCGTCGAAATTCCTATTGTAGCGGCGCGCATCGAACTCCATCTGGTCGTAGAGATTCCTAATGCTAGTCGAGTTTTCGTTATGTGGCATCGAGATGCTGCTGCTATTTGGGGCAAGTTCTTTTGAAAGGTTTATCGAGCCAAATTCAGTGGTATTCTTCGCTAAGGGGGCCCCCTTAGTTATAGGCAAAAGCTGCAAATTGCGCTTATATTGTCTGCTTCTCGACGCGAGCTGAGTGTATTGCTCGAATATTTCATCGAAGACTGCCATCAATATGCACCGCACTTTCTTTTGTATTCTTCGAGGTCAAAATTCTCGTTAAATGCGCATTCTCCGCAGTTGAGCTCGTCGTCGAGCGCCAGGTGGACGTAGCAGTACAAGTAGTCGAGCTCAGTCATACTCTTTACGACGGGGTCATTTGGCAACTTGCGGAACTTTTTGAGAATCTCCCAACGAACTCTTTCAAACGGAGAATTTAATTTTTTTTTACGCTATCTAGCTCGGCAGGGCTGAGCTCATCGAAGCCGAGGTAGTCCTTGCGAAGGGCGTTGTAGGCGCGGACGACGGCCAGAATATCCTCTGCGGTGAGCGTTTCCATCAACTCTGAGGCATCCGTGAAAATTGGCTCGAAGTTGGCGTCGGCCAAGCACATCACGCAGAGGCAGGCATTTTCCGCGACGCTTGTGGCCTGAGGCCGATCAAAGCCCTCATTGAGCAGCTTTAGCATGAGGGTCTTGGCCATGCGCTCGCATAGCAACATGTCGTAAACGGACAGCAAATTTATGTACACTTTTTCATTCTGAGGGAGCTTTATTTTTCGTCGAATTTTCCCTTTATAGATCTCGAACGGGCGAATTTCTTGAGTCAAAAGCTAGACCTCCATTCGTTTCGCGGCGATCAACGTGACGTTCTCGATGACCGTGCTGTTGAGCGAGGCGGACTCATTTATGCCGGACCACTCGCAGCCGGAGTAAATAATCTTCCGGTCGGGCTTGACGATGACCAAGTTGAAGTTGTGCAGGTCGTAGAAGTTGACCTTGCTGCTTGAGGTCTCCTCGCAAGCGTAGACGCGCGATAGCTCGATGGTGTGGCGAATCCGCCCCGCGACGGTACCGACAGGCTCACTCTGGCCAAAGGCCTCCACGTATTGGCTGTCGCATGTCGACTTCGCCTTATAGCTCTCGACCACGGCGAGCTTTTTGCCGTTGACCTCTAGGTAGATGTCGCGACTCGTCGGAAAAGTTATATTCAGCATGAGGCATCTCCCTTAAACGTTGATATTCGCGGTGATGTGAATCTGATTTATGCCCTGCGCGACCGTGAAATCGACCTCCACCACGCAAATTGTCGCATCGTCGCTGGCCTGATAAACACTGGGCGGCGCGTAGGCATCGATAATGTTCGCGTCGAGGAATTCTTGCAACTTAATGGTCACCTGGCTGCTGATGGCGATTCTGGTCGTGACGTTATTTTTCGCGGCCGAGATGCTGCTGCTGAGCGTCTCGCGGATGGCCTTAATCACCTCATCGATGACCAAAACCGTGTTGAGTTCCTTAAATGTCGTGTCAGCGAGGCCGTCGCTCATCGTTTTCGAGGTCACCGCGCGAATGATCTCAACGCGGCCGCCAAGCACCTCAAATGGAATAATACCGCTGCTTATGTACGCGTCGACTTCCTCCTCAGAGAGCGCGCCATTCAACTTAGAAATTCCCTCCAGGCTGACGCCGTTAAAGGACTGTGACGGGTCGGCATATTGAGAAATCACTGCCGCCAAGGCTGCCGCTAAGGCGCAACCCGAAAGAATATTGCCTTCGGAGTCGACTGGGTTTTGCGCCACGAGGAGAATTCGCTCGTTGTTAAAGGTTCTAGCCCAAGTTGCAAGCTCTTCTTGAGTTTGGGCCGCTGCGATAACTCCGATGCGTTCTTTTTTGTTCTGCGAGGCCGCAACGACGCTTTGCATAAGGAGTTGTTGCACGGAGGCCTCGGTGCTGTCGCAAAGAACCACGCTTATGCCGTCGATGCCCTCAAGTAGCGCAAAGGCAGCCGCGTAATTCTCATCGGAGTCTCCAGCGGAAATCGCACAAATAGAGTTCGCGCCGTTCTCGAAGGCGACCTTGCACAAGGTGTACATCATGCCGTCGGTGCCAAAGGTCGCCTCAACGTCGGAGAGCCGGCCTAAGGTGTACATCGTGTTTGCCACAAGGATGCTAGACTTTGCCACGATGCCGATAGTTTTCGATGTTTTCTTCGAGTACAAAATCCCGGAAGCTTGGTAGTCGGAGTAAACGCCGGGTCGTTGTTTTGCGATGATAGCCAAAAAATCACCCCTTTATCGTCTTTTCGATTTGAATGCTGCTGATATTGATGTCCTCGGTCTCGTAGCCCAAATAGGCGCTCAGGCGCAGGTGGCACTCGAGCTCAAAGGAGAACAGCTCGTCGTTGTAGTGGGCCTTCTTGCAGGCGACGCCCTTAAAGTTATAGTTCGCGGCGTGATAAAGCAGCTCCTCGTAGATTCTCGAGAAAACCTCATAGCATTGCTTGCCACCGCTGTGCCGAGGAGAGAAAATTTTCATTTCGATGTCGATTTCCGAGTTGTTTCCATATTGCTCACCGACGCGACTCAGGCCAAGGTACGAGCCGAAAGCGCCCTCACTTATGGAGACGCTATTGATGCCGAGCGAAACATAAGTATTTTTAATGGGGTTAGGAACAACTTCTTCGCGGTCGGCGTCGATGAACTTAACGTCGGCCAAGGTCGCGCATTGAGAAAGGCTCGACTTAATCTGCTCGACGATATCATTAAAGACACTCATAGTGGCACATCCTCCACGAACACTTGAATTATGGCCCAAACGTACAGGACGTCCTCGCCGAGGTAGACTGCCTGGGCGCGCTTGACGACGTAATTTTCCTCTGAAGTCTCGATTTTGGTGTTAAACGGGTACAAATCTAGTCGCACGTTTTTGTTGCCGATGTACAAGTAATTTTTCCCGTTGAGGTAGCCCAAATCTATGCACTTGCCGCCCATGTAGGATTGATCCTTGTGGCGAAGCGGCTGAATAAAAGCCTTGGTGGAGATGGGCGCGCCGTTCTCGGGAAGAACATTCACAGTTCGGCCAAATTTATCGATTAAGCTACTCACGCAACTGCTAAACATAATCAATTCACCCGCCAAAATAAGAAGTCATTATCCTGCAGCAAGTCGGCGATTTTTGCTTTTTCTTCGAGCCAAATCTCATATGCGACCTTCACAGCTTGATTCGCGTTTTCCTTGACGGTTATGTCGCCGGCCGAGAAGGATTCCGCAGTTTGATTCACGGACTTATACAGCACATACTTATACAAACTCAAGGCAGCAGCGGCGGCAATAAGCCGCTCGCTGTGCGAATCAACATCTACATCGGGCAAAAGTTTGGAAGTAATTTCATTTTTAGCGTCGTCACAAATGTATGTAAACTCGGAAGTAGTCTCCAAACCGAGGCTTGAAATTAACGCAAATCGTTCAACAATTTGTTGCAACTCCAAAACTCATCATCCCCTCAAATTAAGCGATAGAAAAGGTCATCTTTCTGGCCGAGTCGGCGAAAATCTTAGCAAAGCCGGCCGTCGCGCTAACCGTCGCCCTCTCAAGTTGCTTATCGATGAGCTTATCGCAGTCGACAATCAAGTCGCCAACGCTAACCATCTCGAGTGCGCAGTTCTTATCGAAGCCAACGATAGTGCCATCAGCAACGGCATCCACGCGGTGCAAGGTGGCTCCCAAAGGCGTGATAACTTGGCCGGCGCCCTTAAAGTTAAGAATCGTCTGAGCATCTTGTAGCTCGCTCAGCGCCAGAAGTGCTTGCATAGTCTCGGTGTTCGCGAGGATTGTATTGAGTTCGTAGCCAGGCAGGTTAGCCCACAGCTCGATTAAGTCGGCATAGGCAATTCCGCTCTCGCTAACCGGTAAAACATTAGCTGCACCGTTGCCGGATTCGTCGCCATTTACAAGCACTTCTACCGCGTCGCCAAGTTGAGCTCTCGCGATGTCCGCGCCGATTTTTCTAAGGGTAACAGCGAAGAGATCCAGACGCTTGTGACGAAGTGCCTCATAGGACGTCGCGATAACTCGGCCGCGTTTTTTCAGCGAGACAAGATTTTCCTTCGTCTGGATGGTTGTCGTCGGCAAAGGATTAGCTTCGATAGTTGGCGAGACAGCGGACTCCTCAGTTGTTGACTTGATCGTTCTGTAGTCGTCGTTCTCGATGGTTGTCACAGTCGCGACGATGGACGGCAAAATGCTTGAACTCTCCATGCCTTGCAAGATGCTTCTTCTAACGAACTCCGGGAAGAGCACTGCTGTGTCCGTTGACTTAAAGAAAGTCTCAACCAAATCGGAATTTTGCCCCTTAACCTTGATGTTGAAGCGCTTTAATTGACGTTCATAGGCGTCGAGACCCGCAAGTTCAGTGCCCTCATACGCCTCAGATGGGTCGATCGACTCCAAAGTCTTAGTGAAACCTAGGTTGTACATGCCCTTTTCGAGTTTGAGTGAATCATAAAAAGCCATTGATATTCCTCCAAATTTCTCAAATAATTTTGTGGTTGTCTGCTCTTTAGAAGTGCCTTTGGCTCGGCCGGCCCGGCCGCGAGGCCAAAGAAAATATTATTTTCTTTGTGGCGCATGGCTCAACTTCGTTGAGCCATGCGCTGGCCGAAGGCCCCTACGGGGCCTTCGGCGCCTCGCGGCGCCCAGCTGCTTGCCTTAGGCACTTCTTACATTTTGAAGTCCTTGTTTTTCTGGTTTAACTTTTCCATTTTGAGGGAAGCCAATTGAGGTTTAGCCGGCAAGATCTCCTCAGATTTCATCTCGAAGGCTTTTTTGAAGGCCTTAAGTTCGGAGATATCCATCTTAGAGGTCACGCTATCCATCACCTCGGGGTTGATTTCTGGCTGAGTCAAAGCGCAAAGCCGCATTACTTCGCGTTTTAGGTCGTTGTAATATTCTTTTCCCTCGCTTGCAAGACGTTCCAACTCACTGATTAACCTAGACAATTCCTGAGCCTGCTGAGCAGAAATGCTAACAGCCTCACCGTTTTTGAGAGATTTCATGATATTGCTCATTGAATTTGCACCTCCTTTCGAAGCAGAATGGAACATTTTTATAACACCCGCATTTTTTTGTGCTGGAACCGCAACAAAAGACCATTCGTAAGCATCGAGAGGCTCACTGAGAGTAACGTAGCATAGGGCGTCGTCGTAGAGGGTACCTTTTCTGTGGTCGCAAGGGTTCTTTTTGACGTCGCAGCCACAAACGGAGCAAGTCATATTCTTGACGG
>JAZQMR010000152.1:0-4681 GCA_045543505.1 Acutalibacteraceae bacterium
AGCACTCAACAACGTTGAGTGCTGGGCCACAAAGAAAATATTATTTTCTTTGGCCTCGCGGCCGTCACGGCTGAAAAAGATAAAACTATCATTAGGGCACGCCCAAAGATTGAGGACCCATCACATCGTTTGACAAAAAATATCACCTAACCTAAAATAGAATGCATGAGCAGACTGAACAATCGCGGACACAATACCGAGAGGCTGTGCCCGAGGAAAGTCCGAGCTCCACAGGGCAGGATAACGGCTAACGGCCGCCGGGGGCGACCCTAGGGAAAGTGCAACAGAGATATACCGCCTGAGGAACACTCAGGTAAGGGTGGAAAGGCGAGGTAAGAGCTCACCAGCATGCGGGGAACTGCATGGCTCTGCAAACCCTATCCGGAGCAACACCATAGCGGAACACACACATCGGCCCGATGGTTCCAGAAGGGTGGCATTGAGCTGACGTGGCAACACGCAGCCAAGATAGATGATTGTTCTCGACAGAACTCGGCTTACAGGTCTGGTCGCTAGCAGCGGTTTCCTTTTACGGAACCGCTGTTTTTTATATTGTTTCAGCCCCAAAAGTTCTTTTTCAAATTTGTTGTTTTATTGCAGCCTGGTTTCAGCTTCAAAAATTTGTTTTTATCTAATTCCACAAAAATGCGAACATCTTTTTGACGATAAGCTTGTTTGTTGCTATAATTATAATTAAATGTTTATTTCAAGTTATCTACAATTAAGAAAGGCCAGACTTTTATGAAAACTAAAAAAGAAAAGAGTATTTGTAGGTTGGATGTAGATTCTCTTTCTGATATTCAAGCTGGGGCAATTCTTGTATTCAATGATGATGGTTCTATTAACCTTAGCTTTTCTGATGAAGATAGGCAGCAAGCAACTTACCTGCCGCCCACTATCACATTCAACACTTACGAGGACTTGGTTAGTTGGTGTGCTTCATCACACCTTAACAGGCAACTTATTAGAAACGTGTTACCGGAAATTTATAGGCAAATTACCCGTTCAGGTCCATATTTCTTTCACAAAATTTTTCGTCATCCAAGATAAAATAATAATGCAACCAGCTTTCATTTCGAAAGCTGGCATAATTTTACTTCTGCTATACAAAAATTTGATAGATATCTCAACTCGTGTTACAACCCAAAATAGACGCGCTAAATTTAGCGCATTATCACTAATAATCACCATATTATCTATCTTCTGTATTTTATTTTTGCCAACAGCAAATATCTAAATAAATTCTGTATGTTCTCGTTTAACATTTCATTCGACATAAAAACTCCTCCTGTATCCCTTAACTCGACGCTTCCTGCATTCCTTCTATAGCGGCAATTGCGGTATTCACACCGATACCAATTAATACCCCTTCAATTGCCCCTCTAATTGCATCTCTAGGTTTTTCTCCTTTCCACAACGCTAAAATGGCACCTACCACCGCACTCGCTACATCATTTACAGAGAGAATTCCGTCTCCACCACTCACGGCTTCCATCTCACTTACGTCAATCTTCTGCAACTCGTTTTTGTTTTCCTTTGCTAAGGCAAACAGCTCTTCCTTCTTCTTATGAAACTCTGCTAAACTTTCCTCGTCGACATTAACTCCGTTTTCTTGTAGGAGCTTCCTCTCGCCGTCGATATCCTCCTGCAAAAGCAAGTCCTTAAATAAATTTTGTATATCTTCGTTTAACATCTCATTAGGCATAGAAAGCCCCTCCTTTACCTTTTCGTTATTTCCGCTGCGTTAGGCTTTGCAAATATATCCTGTTTTAAAGTCGTGCATCAGATGCCAGCAATACTTGCACTTCTTAGGGCAACCTTGGCTTTCCCACTCGGCTCTTTTGCTCTCGAGGACCATAAATTTATCCGGTTTGCAACATTTCATCTCCAGCTGTACGGTAACTCTCGCGCCGCCGGCCACGCCACCTAATTCCTCGAAGCCAATCTTTTCCTTCTTGAACTCACTCATTTTGAAACCCTCCTATTAAAATTTCTTTTTCCTTCTGCCAGACAAAATTTATTTAAACAAAAAGGCACCCACAAAAAATACCCGTTGCGAAGTAATTTTCGTGAATGCTTTTTAATTGTGAAGTAAGATTTGGAACTTGAAGCGCTATGAGAACCCGTGAAATGTACGATAATGCAAAAATATTCAAATTTAAATTCGTTCTGGTGAGTTAATTATATTTTATTTTCGCAAGCTAGTCAACAACGATATATTAAAAATAAAGCTCGATCTTTTTAGTAACTTTTAACCAAGCTCGTCTAATGTGCCGAATGTATACCCCTCGCCCTTCCACTTGTTTATGAGCTCGTCGAGGATCTCAGAGTTGGTCCTCGAGGTACTGTGCAGCAGGACTATCGCGCCCGGATGCACCCTCGAGAGCTTCTCAAAGGCATGTTCTTTTGTGGGCTGCTTGTCGGTGAGCCAATCCACATACGCCAAGCTCCAGAAAATCGTCTTGTAACCCAACTCATGCGCGTGCTTCAAGTTCTCCTCGTTGTACTTGCCTTGCGGCGGCCGATAATACTTTGGCAGATCCTTGCCGGTGGCATCCTTGTACATCTCCTCGAGCTTCGAGATTTCCTTCTTAAATGACTCCATGCTCGAAATTTTAGACATATCCGGGTGCGAGAAGGTGTGGTTTCCCACGATGTGCCCCTCCTCCACCATGCGCTTCACGAGGTCCGGGCTCGTTTTGAGGTAATTGCCAACCAGGAAGAATGTCGCTTTAACGTTATTTTTCTTAAGGGCATCCAAAATCGCTGGCGTATAGCCATTCTCGAAGCCTGCATCAAACGTCAGATAGACTTTTTTCTCGTCCGTGTTGCCCACATAGTAGGCGTCGTATTGCTTGAGGAAGTCGCAGCTGGCGTTGCCCGAGGGGGCCTTACCTTTTTCGCTAAAGCTCAGTCCCCAGTTGTTATTAACAGCTGTCGAGGTCGCGACTGACTTACTGCTGAGCGACAACTTGCTGCCGATGAGCGCCGAAGCCATCACAAAACATAGCATCGCAGAGAGAATTATGTATTTTTTCCGAAGGACCAAAATCAATGCGCACACCGCCCTTACTCGCTAAAGAATTATGCAAATCAAGCCGTTGCAGCCGTCGTTGATAATGCGCTCGATGGTCTCTTTAATCTTGGTGCGAGCGTCGTTTGGCATCCTGTAGAGCTTGTTGTGCAGGCCCTCATTCACGAGCTCATACAGCGACTTTCCGAAGATATTCGAGTCCCAAATTTTGCTTGGATTTTCCTCGAATTCTTTCAAGAGATAATTTACGAGCTCCTCCGATTGCTGCTCCGAGCCGACTATCGGCGTGACCTCGGTGGTGATGCGGGTTTTCATCATGTGGATCGACTGCGCTGAGGCCTTGAGGCGGATGCCGTACTTGCCGCCCTGCTTTACTATCTCAGGCTCGTCGAGGGACAATTCCTCCGTCGAGGGCATAACGATGCCATAGCCCGACTCGAGCACATCGTCGTAGGCCTGGCTAATCTTGTTGTACTTCTCCTTTATCGCGGAGAGCGCCATCATGCAGTCGAGCAAATCACCCTCATCGGCGAGCTCCAGGCCGGTTTTCTCGCCGAGCACCTTGTAGAATAAGTTCGGGCAAATCTCCGCGGTAATTCTGGCATTGCCGACACCCAGGTCCACCGCAGTCGCCCGCGCCGCGTCGATGTACTCGCAGCCGGTTATGTTCTCCGTTATGCGGTTTATCTCTCGAATTTTTCGGATATCTTTAGCGCAATTTTCTATCGTTGAGTAGATTTCGCTGCGCAGCCAATGGCCTTTCTCGAGATTCGTCAGCCACTTTGGCATATCGATTTTTATTTCCTTGACCGGAAACTCAAAGAGTATTTGCGCCAAGATGCGTTTTATTTCGTTTTCGTTCAGCTCAAGGCAATTGACAGGCAACACCGGTACGCCGTACTTTTCGCTTAGGGTTTGCGCCATTTCTCGAGTCTCGAGGGCTGTTGGGTACATGCTGTTAAGTAGGACGATGAACGGCTTTTTTATTTCTTTCAGCTCGTCGATGACGCGTTCCTCAGCCTCTTCGTACTCCTCGCGCGGGATGTCACTTATGGAGCCGTCCGTCGTTACTACGAGGCCAATCGTCGAGTGGTCGGTGATGACTTTCTTGGTTCCAATTTCCGCTGCCATGTTGAATGGGACGGGCTCCTCGAACCAAGGAGTCATCACCATGCGCGGCTGCTCATCCTCGATGTACCCCAACGAGCTCGGGACGATATAGCCTACGCAGTCGATGAGCCGTACCTTAAAGCTGGCGTTCTCGCCGATGTGCACCTCAGCTGCGTTCTCCGGAATAAACTTCGGCCCCGTCGTCATGATGGTGCGGCCGGCCGCCGACTGCGGCAATTCATCCACGGCACGCTCGCGCTTGTAGGTGCTGTCCATGTTCGGAATGATTAGGTCATCCATGAAGCGCTTGATGAAGGTCGATTTGCCGCTTCGCACGGGGCCGACCACGCCAATGTAAATGTCGCCGTTGGTGCGCTGCGCAATGTCCTGATAGATATTTCGTTCTTCCAAAAATATTTCCTCCTCGGTTGCGATTTTTAAATTATTCGAATTTTATGAAGTACATTTGACAAGTAGCCGTGCGCGCCGCGAGGCGCCGGAGGGCCGGAGGGGCCTCGGCCCGCCCCCGGCGCCACC
>JAZQMR010000153.1:0-4678 GCA_045543505.1 Acutalibacteraceae bacterium
ATTCCATTGCGCTATATGCACACGCCGGTCGAGCTCATTGACGTAATCGACGTCGATAATACCGCAAAGCTGTTGGCGCTGTACATCTTGGAGGGAGGCAACGAAAATGGCTAATGACTTAAATTTGCTGCAAAAATTGTGCAACTCCTACGGCGTTTCTGGCGACGAAGCCAGCGTGAGAGATGTCATTTTGGCGGAAATTTCTCCCTTCGCAACGGACATAAATGTCGACAATTTGGGGAACATCATTGCCTTTAAGAGGGGCACACGTCGGCCGGCCAAGAAGCTTATGTTGTCGGCGCACATGGACGAGGTGGGCTTCATCGTGACGCACATAACCGATGACGGCTTGCTGAAGTTCAGCGCGGTTGGTGGCATCGACGCGAATGTGACTTGCGGCAAGAGAGTAGTCGTCGGTGCGAGAAAAGTGCCGGGTGTCATCGGCGTCAAACCGGTTCACCTCTTGAATGCGGATGATCGGCAAAAAAGCATTCCACTCGATGAGCTGTACATCGACATTGGCGCGGCAAGCAAGGAAGCGGCCTTGAAGTGCGTCTCGCCTGGCGACAGCGTGTGCTTCTCGGCGAATTTCAAGTTCGAGCGTAATATGGTCAAGTCCAAGGCCATCGACGACCGCGTCGGCTGCTTTATATTGATCAATTTGCTCAAGCAAGACCTGCCTTTTGACATGCATTTTACGTTCATGGTGCAGGAGGAAATCGGCCTTCGCGGCGCAAAGGTAGCGGCCTTCGCGGTCAACCCGGACGTGGCGCTCGTCGTCGAGGCGACCACCGCTGCGGACATAAATGGCACCCTGGCCGAGAAGCAGGTCTGCAAGCTCGGTGGCGGCGCGGTCATCGCGTTCATGGACAAGAGTACCATCTACGATAAGGCGCTTTACGAGCGTGCGTTGGCCTTGGCGAGGGAGCACGACATAAAGGTTCAAGTCAAGTCGCTCGTGGCCGGCGGAAACGATGCCGGCGCGATTCATACCTCACGCGAAGGGGTGAAGACGTTGGCGATTTCGCTGCCCTGCCGATACCTTCACACGGCGTGCGGCGTGATTTGCGCCGACGACATTTGGCCGACACAAGATTTGGTTCAGCGGTTGGCCGAGTGCATCTGCGGCGGCCTTAAGTGAGCATCTGGGCGCCGCGAGGCGCCGAAGGCCCGCAGAGCCTTCGGCCAGCCCATAGCTCAACAAAGTTGAGATATGGGCCACAAAGAAAATAATATTTTCTTTGGCCTCGCGGCCGGATTGGAACGTTTAAACAAAAAGAAAGCGTTAAAATAGGGTATTCCCAGCATTTGCGCTGACTGAGTTGAGTTTTCGAGGAGATTTTGCACCGCGATGTTTAATATTAGTGAGAAAGTTACAAGCCTATCTGAGCGCGCTTTGGCGCTGTGCGAGGGCGAGTTTAAGAAGATTGGCAAGGCGACGGAATTTAATCAGCAGAAGGTGCTGAAGGCGTTCATCGACAACGGCGTGAGCGAGCGGCACTTTGTCGGCTCGACTGGCTATGGCTACGGTGATGCTGGCCGCGATGTGCTAGATAAGGTTTTTGCGCAGATTTTCGGCGCCGAGGACGCTCTAGTTCGGCATAATTTTGTCTGCGGCACGCACGCCTTGACGGTCGCGCTTTTTGGCGTGTTGCGACCTGGTGACACCATGCTCAGCGTGACGGGCGCGCCCTACGACACATTGCTCGGGGTCATCGGCGCCGCGCGGAAATGTTCCGGTTCGCTGGTTGAATTTGGAGTTAACTACGAAGAAGTCCCGCTTGCGATTGACGGCGCGCTCGACTTTGAGGCCATCGAGAAGGCCATTAAGCCCTCGACGAAAATGGTCTATATGCAGCGTTCAAGGGGATATACTTTGCGGCCGTCGCTCTTTGTGAGTGACATGAAAAAGGTTGCGCAACTTGCGAAGAAAATCGCGCCGGACTGCATCGTCATGCTGGACAACTGTTACGGTGAATTTGTTGGTTACGACGAGCCTCTTCAAAATGGCGTCGACCTGATGGCCGGATCGCTGATTAAAAACCCCGGTGGCGGCATCGCGCCGACAGGCGGCTACATAGCTGGGCGCAAGGACCTCGTTGAGATGTGCTCGTATCGCCTCACGACGCCCGGTACTGGCCGCGAGGTTGGCGCGACGCTCGGCACGAGCCGCGAGCTCTTTATAGGTACCTTCAACGCGCCGCACGTCACCGGCGAAGCCCTTAAGGCTGCGGTTTTTGCGGCTGCTTTGTTCGAGTTGCTCGGATATGATGTTTCTCCTCGATACAACGAGCCGCGTACGGACATAATTCAAGTGCTAAAACTCGGCAATCCCGACGACTTAATCGCGTTTTGTCAAGGCATCCAGAGCGGCGCGCCGGTTGATTCCTTTGTGCGACCGGAGCCGTGGGACATGCCCGGCTACGACAATCAAGTCATAATGGCCGCGGGCGCGTTCACTCTGGGTGCGTCCATCGAACTCTCCGCTGACGCGCCTCTCCGCGAGCCTTATGCCGTTTTTATGCAAGGTGGCCTCAATTTCCACAGCGCGAAAGTTGGTGTGATATTGGCTGCGGATAGGGTTCTTAACGGTCGGTAGAAATGCTGATAGCCCACGGCGGGCCGCGAGGCCCCCGGAACTCGATTCCGCGTTCCGGGTTGAACGCAGTTCTCTTTTAGGACTGCGTTTGCGCCATAAAATTTATTTTATGGCGCAGCCTCGCGGCTGCCCGCTTTGAGGCACTTACCCATACACTTCTAGGAGGCACAAATTTGACGATCGACGATAGTTATTTCATGTCGGAGGCGCTAAAACTCGCGGAGATGTCGGCGCTCGAGGGAGAGGTCCCCGTGGGCGCGATTGTCGCGAGAGGTGGGCGGATAATTGCCGCCGGGCGCAACCGCCGAGAGCTTGGCAAGAAAGCATTGGCTCACGCTGAGCTGGAAGCCATAAACAACGCGTGCAAGGTTCTTGGCGGGTGGCGCCTGTGGGAATGCGATCTTTTTGTCACCTTGGAGCCGTGCCCGATGTGTGCCGGCGCAATCATCAACGCGCGAATAAAAAGGGTTGTCTTTGGCGCGAGCGACCCAAAGGCGGGCTCTTGCGGTTCGGTTGTTAACCTGTTTGACAAGCCGTACAATCATAAACCAGAGGTTGTTTCTGGCGTACTTGAGGCAGAGTGCGCGCAGATTTTAACGGACTTTTTCAGGACTTTACGAGCTAAACGAGCTCGGTAACCTTGATGTTATAGTCTTGCAAGACGTCGCGAAAACTGCTCAAGCCGACGCTATTTTCATAGAGGTAGCGCAACATATTTTTGGCATTTTCAAGCGACAAATTTTCGCACAAGCACTCGACGGAGTGCCTTTTCTCTTGTTGTATATGTACGAGCTTCAGTAAGGCGCCGCTGGCGTGCGGTTTTGCCGAGTAGGCCACTTGATGCGCGGGCTGAAGCGCGCCGATTTCGGAATAGTTCTTGACGTAGTCACATGAAAGTTCAGTCTCCATAGCGGGTTCTCCTCATACTAAATAGAAAAAATATCCATTTAAAAGTATAATCGTCCAATCTGCCAATATTTGTCGAAGTAATTTGTAGATGTTTGAATTTTCGTTGACAAAATCTTCTAATTATGTTACAATGTTCAACGATTGCTTGCAAACTTCATGAACAAATTACTTATAAATTTTCGATTTTTGACAGCACCCTTTCAAGTTTTATCGTGCAAGAAATTTTTCATTTTAAGTAAATATTACCTTTTGATCCAAAATCTGTCAGCTAGCTTGAGGTACCATTTTTACTTATTTTTCGGGGGCGATTTTAACCCCCTATTTTTTATGCTTTTAGAGAGAAAAATTTCTCCCTAAATTTCGCGAAAATAGGGAACTTTTTTCTCACATGAGGTGATAGCTATGTGCGCGGACGAGTCTCGAGCGGAGCGTGTGACGAGATTCTCTAAAATTTGGTGGAAATCGAGGGCCGATGCAGGCAAGTCGCAAGAATTTATGGCGTTGAGCCTTGGCGTCTCGAAGAAAACGATACTCAACTGGGAGCGCGGCCTCAGCGCGCCAAACCTATTTCAGTGCGCCGAGTGGTTTCGCGTGCTCGGCCTAAATCCAACTCATTATCACCTCGAGTATCTATATCCGGAGGCCTTCGGCGATGCAACCGCAGCTCATGACGACGAAAAAGTCGAGGAAACGCTTATCTCAATGATTAAAAATGCGACCTCCAAGGAGAAAAAACAACTGCTCTACTTGATGTCCGGCAACCACGGCAGCTCCTGGTACGCCTTGCTTCAGCTCTTCACGGCACATTGTCACACCTCGCTGCAATCGAGGCTTTGCGCCGCCAGAACAATCTTAGACAATTACGAAATTGAGGTTCAAACGATAGATCTCGTAGATTCGGAGGGCGTTAAACCGGATTTGGACTTCATCAAAAGTGCGATGAGGCAATGCAAAAAGGCCGCACAATGCGGCCAGAAAGGATACAACACCATTATGTGCAACGATGATATCAGCTAGATTGTCTGGCTGAAAGGGAATTGTCTCGGAGTGCCCTGATTAGCCACATCGGCCGCGAGGCCAAAGAAAATAATATTTTCTTTGTGGCCCATAGCCCAACGAAGTTGTGCTATGGGCTGACCGAAGGCCCTACGGGCCTTCGGGGCCTCGCGG
>JAZQMR010000154.1:0-1582 GCA_045543505.1 Acutalibacteraceae bacterium
TGTAGCATAACTTTTGGGTGAAGTGTAGCATGGCGGAATGTTCTTAGCAGCGCCGGCCGCGAGACCAAAGAAAATAAATGTTTATTTCCTTTGTAGCCCAACACTCAACATCGTTGAGTATTGGGCTAGCCGAAGGCCCCATAGAGGCATTCGGCGCCTCACGGCGCGCACAAACACCTGCTCAGGGCAATTGTGTAACCGCGTTTTGAATAAACTATATTGGAAAGTGCTGGATGAGACAGCGCAAACTCAATTGAACGAGGTTACATACATGAAAATAAACTCAAACTACGAAAATCTGCAAGAGAGCTATCTTTTTTCGACTGTCGCGCAGAAGAGGGAGGCCTTTGAGAAAAGGCACCCGGAGACGGAGGTCATCAGTCTTGGCATCGGCGACGTTACCTTGCCGTTATGTCCAGCCGTCGTGGAGGAGATGCAAAAGGCCTCCGCTGACATGGGCTCGAAGGAAACTTTCAAAGGGTACGGGCCATACCAGGGATATGACTTTTTGCGCACCGCCATCAAAGACTATTACGCAGAGAGAAATGTGAACCTTGAGTTGGATGAAATTTTCGTAAGTGACGGTGCCAAGAGCGATGTTGCGAATATTATGGACATTTTCTCGAGAGACAACACAGTACTGATTCCCGGCTCGGTGTACGTCGACACCAACCTGATGGACGGCCGCAAAATTCGATACATTAATGCGAATGAAACGAATAATTTCCTGCCGCTGCCGGATGAAAACTTCAAGTGGACATAATTTATTTGTGCTTGCTGAACAACCCAACGGGCGCAGTCTACAGTCATGGTCAGCTAAAAAAATGGGTTAACTATACGATTTAGAACGACGCAATCATTTTGTTCGATGCGGTCTACGAGGCGCTTATTTCTGACCCGAGCTTGCCAAGGTCTTTGAGATTGAGGGTACCAAGAAATGCGCCGTCGAGATTTGTCCGCTCTCAAAGACGGCCGGCTTTACCGGTGTGCGCTGCGGATATACTATCGTGCCGCTGGAGTTAAAGCACGGCGGAAACTCCATAAACAAGATGTGGTTGCGTCGTCAGTCCACCAAGTTTAATGGCGTGTCTTACGTTGTGCAAAGATGTACAGCCGCTGTATTCTCTCAAGAGGGCAGGAATCAAGTCGCCGAAAATATAGACTTCTCCAAGGAAAACGCGCGTTTGCTGAGTGAGGTTATGCGCGAGAAGGAATATACTTTACCGGTGACGAGAATTCACTATGCATTTGGCTGCGCCGCCCGCAAGGTATGAGCTCGTGGGAGTTCTTCGATGATTTGCTGGATAGTTTCCATATTGTGGGGACGCCAGGTGCCGACTTCGGCCAAAACGGCGAAGGCTTCTTTAGGTTGACGTCTTTCGGCGCAGATTTCCAGAAACTTTTCACACTGTTATAACGTATTTAGGCGCCAGAATAGTTCCGTTTGCCACGCTTTGAGCATATTGGAAACTTTGATGGCCAATCATTTCTCGCGCCCCGATAGGAGTTCAAGCAAGGGGGCCGGCTCACCGCGATCTTACCGATTTCGCAGCGTTGTGATTATTTTCATCAGTGTTACGAC
>JAZQMR010000155.1:0-2622 GCA_045543505.1 Acutalibacteraceae bacterium
CTGCAGCAGGCTACAAATTCACAGAGGACGACCTCATGGACGAGCAAATGAGCCAGGTCGCAGGTGGGTTTAGCCTGCGTGGCGCATTGGGTAAAGTTACCTCCGCGGCAAACAGTTTCACAAACACAGTAAATTCGACTGCAGGTGCTGTTACAGGTGCAATTGGAGCTGGAACCGGTGCAGCTAATGCAGTTGCAGATGGTGTTGACAGTGTCGCCAATGCGGGGCGTCAGGCGGCTGGCAATATATTTAATCAGTTTAGGCGATAAAGTATATCAAACGCACGGCGCACTGCTTGCCGTTAAGGTAACGATATTTTTTACTAAGAGGGGAACATAATGAGTAATTTAAGTAACTTTAAACGTAAACTGCAATCTGATAAAGAGCTTCAAAAACGGATGAATGAGGCCTCAATTATAAATGACGTCGTTGAGATTGCAAGCAGTGCTGGCTGTGCTGTTACTGTGCAAGAAATAAAGGACGATATGATTTCTGCTATTTCTGGTGGTGTAAATGAAATTGACAGCTGGAGTGGCTATTTAAAAAAGAAAAACACGTTTTGAGAGTATAAGCATGAATAACTTTCTAGGCTATGTGGAGGAGTTATTATGGACGAGAAAATACTTAAATTTAAAGAGAGATTGGAAGACGACGAAGATTTTCGTTATCTCTTTGTGAATGCTTTTAACCTTGACGAGATTGTGGACATCGCCAGAGAGCAGGGGATAGATCTAGATTTAGATGAAATAATGGAAGATCCCGAGCTTTCTGATCAATTTTTAGAGGCCGTTGCAGGGGGAATAAGATCATTCGAAGAAGATTCTAGTCTACGTTATGACTAGTATAAAGTTATTGAAAGAAAGGATTGATTACGTTGAAGAAAGAAAAAAGTAAAAATAATAGTAAAATAAGCTTGAAAGACATATGGGAAAGTTTCGAGGACTTAAAGCAAACAGGAAACTTTTTAAGTAGCGTTAGCGGAGGAAGCGCATTTGATACCATAAAGTCGCTTACATTTGCTGGCTTGCTTGACGACGGTAAATAAAATACTAAAAAGAAGGTGAGTTTAATGACGAAAAAGGATGAATACATAGCGCTCCTGGAGGGCCTTGGCGCAGATGAGAGCACATATGCCGAGATACTTGAGTATTGTGAAAACCGCTTTAACGTAGCGGATTATACGCCTGCGCCGATTGAGGACGAGCCGTTTATCGAGGCTTGGAGAGATATTATTAGTGACATTCACGGCGACAACATAACCGAAGTCATGAATGCGCGGATTCCTCACGGCGACGAAGAAATTAAGCTTCGGTCGCCCAACGGCGTTAGCATCGAGATTTATAACTCAATTGCGGGGAATATTCCTGTCATTTACACCAAGGACGAGCATGACTTTTATGAGATCGTAAGAAAGCTCATTTACAAAGGGCGCCCGGCTCCGAACCTTGAGAAAACCGGTGCGAGTTTCGCCTTTGGCAAGGTTAGCCGCTTTATTATTCTCTCGAACAAACCTTATAGCAATATTCCGGCGCAACGGCTGGGTCTAGAGGACGAGCAGTGGCGCAAATACTCCGTTGACATCCGCAGGGAGCACGAGTGCACGCATTACTTTACGAAGAGATTTTTGGGTTCGTCGCAGAACAACTTGCATGACGAGTTGGTTGCGGATTTCACGGGCATTATGTGCGCCACCGGCGAGTTCAAAGCGGAATGGTTCCTCGTTGGCATGGGTATCGATAATTATCCGGTCGAGCAAGAAGTTGGTCGTTTCCCAGTTTATACGTCCACTTTGTCGGATGGCGCAGCTGATACGATGAAAAAAATAATAATTAAGGCTGCCAATAATGTTGAGAAGTGGTCGCAGCAAGACGCCGTCAAGCAAATGAGCCGCAACGAACGCGTCTTATTCCTCTGCTCAAAGTCGCTCCTCGAGCTGTATGGGTTGTATTAAAGATTTGAAAGGAGTGGTCTTTATGAGCAACACTCGAGAGACTTTTTCGAAACTGAATAAAGAAGACTTGCTATCTGTTGGCGGTGGTTATTCTATCGAAGTTACAACATCAGGTGTAAAGGTGGAAGGGCAGTCGATAGCAGAGCCAGATCGAACCCTTATTCGCTATTTTAATTTGGAAGATCTTTATAATGCTGTTGCGTGGGCGAATGATAATCTGTTGGTAGAGACAATTATCGACGGCGAAAACTCTTGGACGCTTATTTAAGACAAGATAAACTTATAATAATTATTAAGTTTTGAAAGGAATGATTTTTATGAGTAAGAAAGATTTAAAGAAAAACAATTTGAACACAGCTGCAAATGAGCTGTCCAAGGACGCGCTAGGTAATGTGGCTGGAGGGTTAGAAGTCAGTTCAATGCAGTACTTCGAAGGACCTCAACTAATGTCGCTTGTAACTGTAAAGGGAATCAACCCCGAAACTGGTGAAGAAGATACTAAGATACATAAAATTAGAGGTACCTACACAAAAGGCATTGAAGCAAAATTAAAGAGCGAAGGCTGGAAATAATTGCAAGCCAAAGGCTCTTAAAATGAAAATAAAAACAAGTATCCGCTGTAGAGAGCACTCTCTACGGCTTTTTGTTTGTGTACGTGGGAGCGCCATAAT
>JAZQMR010000156.1:0-1806 GCA_045543505.1 Acutalibacteraceae bacterium
AGACGGAGCGCGTGGTAGTGGGATTGTCGAGGAAAACGGTGAGCTCTTAAAAGTTGCATATACAACACTTAAGTTCGAGCAAAATCTCGTTTCAACCGGTGGCAACAAAAAAGGCTTCATAAACGCAAAAAATCGCTTAACAAAAGAGGCCATCGACGCTTTAAAAGCTGCGTGGTATAGGTTCTACTCGAACAACGATGAAAATGTCATAATTTTGAACGAGGGCCTGACCTTTCAAGAAGCCAGCAATACCAGCGTTGAAATGCAGTTAAACGAAAGCAAAAAGTCGATGTCAGATTCGATTTTAGAACTTTTCGGAGTGCCAACAGATTGGAGTTGGGAAACCTTCATAAAGGCCGCTATTATGCCGATTCTGGCAACATTTGAATGTGCATTAAACAGAGACTTGCTTCTCGAAAAAGAGAAGAAGTCTTTTTATTTTGCCTTCGACACAAAAGAAATCATCAAGGGTGACATCAAAACTCGGTTTGAGGCCTATAAAACCGCATTGGAATCGAATCTAATGCAAATAGACGAGGTCAGATATTTAGAGAATCTTGAACCTTTAGGACTTAACTTTATCAAATTGGGGCTGCAAGATGTGCTGTTTAATCCGGTCACAAAGGAAGTCTACACCCCAAATACAAATCAGATTACAAATATTGAAAACAAAAATGGAGGCCTAAAAAATGAGCAACTTAACAATATTTAAAAATGAAGATTTCGGCGATATTAGGACAACTTTGGTTGATAATCAGCCTTATTTTTGTTTAGCCGATGTATGCAGAATTCTGGACATTAAAAATGTGAGTGACTGCAAAGACCGTCTAAAAAAAGATGGGGTCGTTAATAACGACGTCATCGATTCGCTCGGCCGGAGGCAAGTTGCAAATTTTATAAACGAGTCAAATTTGTACAAGTGTATTTTTCAAAGCAGGCAGCCTTATGCTGAAAAATTTCAAGATTGGGTAACTGAAGAAATTTTACCTGAAATCCGCAAGACCGGGAGCTATTCGTTAGTGCCCCAAAGTTACGCTGAAGCGTTGCGGCTGTACGCTGACGAGGTTGAGCAGCGTGAGTTAATGCAAAAGCAGCGAGACGAAGCGATTCGCACCAAGGCGTATATTTCAGATAAAAAAACAGCAACAGCAATGAATACGGCGAGCCAAAAATCAAGGGAGGTGGAAAAATTGAAAAGAGAACTCGACAAGTCAAAAGAATTCGCGAGCATAAAGGCTGCGGAGATACGGCTGAAATCAAAATTTGATTGGAAACCGCTTCGAAATTATTGCACCTCTCATGAGCTGGAAATGCCTAAAATTTTCGATGCAAATTACGGTAGCGTTCGAACCTATCCAGCTGAAGCTTGGCAAGAGATTTACGGCGTAGACCTGAAAGAGCTGTTTTAGCTTCTTGGTTTAACTTGAAAAACTGGAGGTGAAGTTTTTGCGAATAGAAATCAGGAATAACAGCGTGCTTTTAGATGGCTATGTGAATGCGATTGCTAGAGATTCGAGGCCAATGCTCGACGACAACGGCGAAAAATTCGTTGAGCAAATTAGCCCGAAAACATTTCAGCGAGCATTAGAAAAAAGCGACGATGTTTTATGCCTCTTAAACCACGAACCATCGAGAGTTTTGGGGTCGACAAAGCAAGGAAACGTAGAGCTTTTTGAGGATAATATTGGGCTTAGAGCTATTTGTAAAATAACGGACAGCGAAGTAATTGAAAAAGCTAAAAACGGGAAACTTCGAGGTTGGAGTTTTGGATTTGAGGCTTTAAAAGAGCGTGAAGAACCGCTTGAG
>JAZQMR010000157.1:0-2849 GCA_045543505.1 Acutalibacteraceae bacterium
TTTCAAGTACATCATATTTGTTGCAGACCATGCTAATTTGAACGACGCAGTTGCAGCTTTTTATGAGGTCCAGATATTCTTTGTCGGCGATGATTTTGCCCTTAGTGGATACCACAAACGGGTAGTTTTCTTCAGCAAAAATTTTTAAGCACTTATACGAGCTGCGATATTTCTTTTCGCACGGCTGAAAAGGGTCAGAAAGCCCACCCCAGTGCAATGGAATATCCCAGTCGCACCAGTTGGTCTCTTTTGTTCTCACGCCGCTAATGAAATTTGTAAGCGCCTTTGAAGTTTCTTTTTTAGAAATTTGAGAAATATCAATTCTGTGTCTGGCAAAACAGTAACTGCACGCATGAGAGCAGCCACTGTAGTTGTCAAAGCGTACCGGCAAATCGCATAAATAGCACTGTGTTCCGCATTCCGGCATCATCCTACCCCCATTTCGGCCAAGCACAGCTCAATCAGTTTTTGCTTACCGTTCGAAGCGAGGTAATTTTCTGCAGCAGTTTTGTACTCAAGAGGGAAGATGAGTGTCATTTTGAAGCTATCCTGCTCGATTTCCCTTTGCCCAAGCTCTTTTTCTAACAAGTCGTCTATGAAGCTATCGCAAAGATTTTGCGCCTCCTCCGCAAGTTCAAAGCCAAAATCAGTCATATCAAAATCAATGATATTATCGAGCTCCAAATTCAGCACATCGAAGTCAAATCCCGTGTTCATCGTGAGTTTATTGTGCGCCAAAATGTAGGCTTTTTTCTGCTGCTCGTTCAAATGCGATAGTCTAATGATTTCGATTTCATCAAAACCAAGCTGTTTTAACGCCTCATAGCGCCCATGTCCTTCGATAATGACACCGTTTTCATCAATTGCGATAGGGTCATTGTTCCCAAACTCCAAGATGGACTTTTTTATTTGCTCAATTTGTTCGGGTGGGTGAAGTTTTGCATTGTTTTCATAGGGTTTAATTGCATCTATGCTTATCTTTTCTATTTTCAATGTGTGTTTTTCCTCCTTTGAATGTCAATCGTAAAATTAGGCTCATTCGCTAGCAAAACGGCTTGACATCGCCGTTTAAGCCTGGCTCGCGACGTGTCATGCAGGGCCACCTGCTCCAAAAAATTCACGATTAGCTTATTCGGTGTAAATTTAGGAGGGGTGTCGGTGTAGAGCCGTTCTTTGGCTTTTTTACCCATGGGCTGGGGGGCTTTGCTCTTGCTGTTTTATTATCTCTTTGACCTCATCGCACGAAATATCTCCTCTATCGCACATCGCGTGATGCATCGAGCATAGAGTAATCAAATTGCTGTTATCTAGCCGAAGTTCTTCGTCAGAATTAATTGGCACAACGTGATGAACTTGCAAGTCTTCGCAATTGTATTTGCGCCGCGTACCATAGAGCTCTCTAATGCATATCTGACATAAATAATTGTCTCGCACCTTGATTTGCTGCCGTTTGGCTTGCCATTCTGCACTGCTTCTAAACCTCACTGCATCATCAATTCTCTTACGCTTGATTGGTTTCTTATTGCAGATATATCCCTCAGCGTGGATTCTTCCGCAGTGTTTGCATGATTTCTGAATTTGTTCCGCCTCCATTTTTAAATAAAAGCAGAGCGCCTGTATTCAGACGCTCCGAGGAGAAAAGTTATGAATTATAATCCATGTTATTATTATACCAACATAAAAAGGGACAAAAGGGACAACTTTAATTACTTTTTTAAATATCTATATAATTTCTTTTTTACGCTATCGACAGAGTTTCCACCACCAATTTGAAATGCAATCTTCCTCCAACTATAGCCATTCACAAAGCGACATGTTAATATTTGCCTCAAAAGTGGGTCCTCAACACTTTGAATAAACCTATCAAGTCGGTTCAGTTCATAAAAACACTTCTTCAAATTAAGGTCTAACAGAGCTTTTAAATCCGCAATTTGAGCTACATAATTACCGATTTTGTCAGAGATACCTTTACCGCTAGGTAAACCTGTAATTTTTGTCGAACAATTAGTCGCGACAGTTTCTAACTCGGCAATCCGTCGCTGTTGTTGCTTGATTTCTTTTTTTAGGTAGTACAATTGAGATAACTCTTTTTTCGTCAAAACGCTTCACCTCACACTTCACTTTTAGTTAAGACTTTCTCAAGTGGCACGATTATTACTGAATTTTTGCACTCAGTATCCATTAACTCAGCTTGAGCAACGTGACGTTGCATCCAATTCGCACACAAAACAAATCGCGAGGAAATAACCTCGTGCCTGCGCTTAGCGCTAGTTCGCGTCTTGGCCGCGCGGCCTCTGCGCCTACAACCATCAAAATTTATCTGTCTAGTGTCGTAATAGACGGTCTTTCCCAGCAAAGACTTTACTAACTTGATGTCCATAGCTTTTACCTCCAACTTTTCTTCGGTTTTGGTTCCTCATATTTGCGGTCAAGCTCCGTAAAATTCATATAATTTCCGTTGAAATTAAAAAGCGTGACACCTGTTGTGCCACGCCGATTCAAGGCCACATCAACGCCAATTGTCTTTGACTCTACCAAACCTCGCTCATTAAAATTTTTCTCGATACTCCACATCAAAATGACCTTGTTGGCGTCCTGTTCTATTGAACCACTGTCTCGAAGCTATGACGGACTTGGCCGAGTACTTTCGTCACTTGTTCGATTTAGCTGCGATAAACACAAAATCGGAACGCCAAGTTCCGAGGCTAAAACACTTAAGTTCCCGTCTCCGCTTTTCTTTGCGAAAAGAAAAGCTCGCAAAAGAAACGAATTCGCGCTTCAAACGACAAGCAAACAAAAATTTTATTTCACGCGTTTTCCACATTCCGCGATCGATAAGCTCTTTTACT
>JAZQMR010000158.1:0-5516 GCA_045543505.1 Acutalibacteraceae bacterium
GGATCCAAATCTTTTTTAAAAAAGATTTGGTTTGCGCCATAAATTTATTTATGGCTCAGCCTCGCGGCTGCCTATTGCTCCGGCTCCTGCCTAATTATTTTCTTGATATTCTTCTCAATTTTGGAACGTCGCACCATAAGCTCATGCCCACAAGTTGTGCAGCGCAGCCGAAAGTCCATCCCCGCGCGCAATACCAAAAATGTTCGCCCCGAGCATGGATGCGGCTTTCTCATTTCGAGCAAATCGCCAACTCTAACGTCCAAAAAATCACCGCCTTGGTCCCTCGAAAAGGACCTATACATTATATCAGTTTTGCAATTGTGGAGCAAATTTTGCTAAAGCGGGCAGTACCCAGCTTACTGTTTATGATAACACAAGACAACCTGTAATTACGCCATTGACACTTCACCAAGTTTATTGTAAAATTTATTTATAAGAGAGCTATATCCGGGTGTGGCGCAGATTGGTAGCGCGCTTGAATGGGGTTCAAGAGGCCGCTGGTTCGATTCCAGTCACTCGGACCATTTTTTGTATTCAAAAGTTTGCAGATGATCACTTCTAAATAAATATTGCCAAGCTTCGACACATCAAACAAAAAATTATTTATAAACAGCAAAGGCGAACATTTGATTTCTTTTGGCTAAAAATAGTTTTAAATCCTTTTGCCAATTAAACACCCATTTTATCGCAAATATTAAACAGCACCCCTCCCCCCACTCTATACTCAACTTTCTTGAAAATAAATCTTCGTCAAAATTTCGCTTGCGTAAAACTTTCATGTGAAAATTTGTTAAAAAGAGAGACGTTAATGAAAAAAATATCAATTAGCATTGTGACTCATAATAATGAGAAAAATATTTTACTTGCGCTCGAAAGCGTGTATGGATACACGGAAAACCTAGAGTTAGAGACCTTTGTGGTAGATAATAACTCCTCTGACAAAACCGTTGAGCTCGTTCGAGAAAATTATCCTCAAGTTAACATAATAAAATTGCCTAAAAATATAGGCTTCGGTGCTGGGCACAACCAAGTGTTAAATAAAATAAATTCAGATTTTCATGTGATTTTAAACCCCGATATTACTTTCTCTACAAATATCCTCGACAATTTAGCGGCCTACTTACAAGAAAACCCCGACGTCGCCATCGTTACGCCAAATATCTTAAACGTCGACGGTTCTCGACAGGACCTGCCAAAGCTAAACCCGAAATTTAAATACTTGATTAGCGGCCGTCTAGAGCGATTTGGCGGCATTTTCAAGGCCTGGCGCGATGAGTATACGTGCAAAAATATTGCCTTCGAGCGGCCAACTGAGGTTGACTTTTGCACCGGCTGCTTTATCATGATTAGGACAAGCATCTTCAAAAATTTGAATGGCTTCGACGAAAAATTTTTTATGTACTTTGAAGATGCCGACCTGACTCGGCGCGCAAAAAAATATGGCAAAACCGTGTTGCACCCGGACATATGCGCCACGCACACCTGGGAGCGGACCAGCGCCAAGAGCTTCAAATATCTTTGTATTCACGTCGGTTCTATGCTAAAATATTTTCGTAAATGGCACAAAAAGGAGCGCGATTCGCAATGAAAGGCATCATTTTGGCCGGCGGCTCCGGCACGCGGCTGTATCCGTCAACGTTGGCCGTCTCGAAGCAACTGCAAACCGTCTACGACAAGCCCATGATCTACTATCCGCTGTCGATCTTGCTGCTGTCGGGCATCCGCGAGATTCTCATCATCTCCACGCCGCGAGATTTGCCGCTTTATAAGGATCTCTTCGGCGATGGCTCGCAAATCGGGGTGCACTTCGACTATGCCATCCAAACAGAGCCTCGTGGCCTCGCTGACGCGTTTATCGTCGGAGAAAAATTCATCGGCAACGACAGCGTCTGCTTGATTCTCGGCGACAACATTTTTTACGGCTACAACTTCACCGAGCGCCTTCAAAATGTCACCTCGCGCAAGGAGGGCGCCACGATTTTCGGCTATCACGTAAGCAACCCCAAGGATTTTGGCGTGGTCGAGTTCGATAAAGACTGGAATGTTCTCTCCATCGAGGAGAAGCCGGCGGTACCTAAGTCGGACTACGCAATTCCGGGCCTATATTTCTACGATAATAACGTCATCGAGATAGCCAAAAATGTGCAGCCGTCGGCTCGTGGCGAGCTGGAAATTACCTCTGTTAATAACGAATATTTGCGGCAAAAGAAATTAAAAGTTGAGCTCTTTGGCCGCGGAATGGCCTGGCTCGACAGCGGAACTCATCGCGCTATGTTGGCTGCGGCGAACTTCGTCGAGGCCGTGCAGACACGTCAAGGTTTGTACATCGCGTGCATCGAGGAAATCGCCTACAGGTCTGGCTTCATCACTCAAGACGAGCTCATCAAACTCTCGGAACGCCTGAAGAAAACCGAGTACGGGCAGTACCTCTACAAGATCGCCACCGAGCCCGTACCGAGCACTTGAGCAAACTGGAGGAATCCCGTGAAGATACTTATAACCGGCGCGAAGGGCCAACTTGGCAATGAATTAACATCGATTTTGGCCGCTCAAGCCAGCGAAATTGGCCCCATTGACGCTCAATATAAAGGCTGCGAGGTCATCGCAGCCGACATGGAAAAGCTTGACATTACTGATGCAAATAAAGTCGACGCGTTCCTCGAAGAAACTAGACCTGATGTCGTCATAAATTGCGCCGCGATGACCAACGTCGACGGCTGCGAGACCAACCTTGAGCTAGCCATGAAGGTCAACGCGATTGGCCCGATGAACTTGGCGAAGGCCTGCAACAACATCGGCGCAAAACTCGTACATATCTCGACGGACTATGTCTTTGCCGGCGTCGGCTCTACGCCCTACCGCGAGTGGGACGCCTGCGCGCCGGAAAGCATCTATGGCAAGTCCAAACTTCTGGGCGAGCAGTGTGTCCGCGAGCAGACCAGCCGCTATTTCATCGTGCGTACGGCTTGGCTCTACGGCTACGTCGGCAAGAACTTCGTGAGAACGATTTTGAACCTTGCCAAGGAGAAAAAACAAATTAAAGTTGTCAGCGACCAAGTTGGCAACCCGACAAACGCAAACGACTTGGCGCACCACATCTTGAAGCTGGCCCTCACCGAGAACTACGGCACCTACCACTGCACCGGCGCCGGCGAGGCCTCTTGGCACGAGTTCGCCTCCCTCATCGTCAAATATGCGCAACTCGACTGCGAAGTTTTGCCTTGCACGACCGACGAATTCCCGCGGGAGGCTAAACGTCCACAATATTCGTCTCTCGACAACTTGATGCTTCGCTGCACCGTCGGAGATGAGATGCGTCCGTGGCAAGAGGCCCTCGCGGCGTACGTGACCAACCTCAAAAAGGAGAATAGCCTATGAAAACCTACTTGGTGACAGGTGGCGCGGGCTTTATCGGCTCGAATTTCGTCCACTACATGCTGAAAAAATATGACGACATCAAGATTATAAACGTCGACAAGCTCACCTACGCTGGGAATCTCGAGAACCTAAAAGAGATCGAGAACCACGCGAATTATAAATTTGTGCACGCGGACATCTGCGATAAGAACGCGATTGAAGCAATCTTTGCACAAGAATCGATCGACTTTGTTGTCAACTTTGCTGCCGAGAGTCATGTTGATAGAAGCATCCAAAATCCGGAAATCTTCGTGAAGACCAACATTGAAGGCACGGTTAATCTTTTAAATATTGCAAAGAAATTCTGGACTGTCGGCGAGGATACTTATCGCGAGGGTTGCAAGTTCTTGCAGGTCTCCACTGACGAAGTTTATGGCTCGTTGGGTCAGGACGGCTACTTTACGGAGTCTACCCCACTCTGTCCGCACAGCCCATACTCCTCGAGCAAGGCCGGCGCCGACCTGATTGTCGCGGCCTACTTCGACACCTACAAGTTCCCGGTGAACGTCACGCGCTGCTCGAACAACTACGGCCCGTATCAATTCCCGGAGAAGCTGATTCCGCTGATGATAAACAACGCCTTGACGCACAAGGATTTACCAGTCTATGGCGACGGCTTGAATGTTCGCGACTGGCTGTACGTCGAGGACCACTGCAAGGCCATCGATATGGTCATAAATAACGGCAAACTCGGCGAGGTCTACAACGTGGGCGGCCACAACGAACGCACCAATATTACCATCGTGAAGACCATCATCGAGCATATTAAGGCGCATGTCGACGACTCTGTCAGCGAGACTTTAATTAAGTACGTCAAAGATCGCAAGGGCCACGACAGACGCTACGGCATCGACCCAGATAAGATTCGCAGAGACCTCGGTTGGGAGCCAGAAACGACCTTCGAAGTGGGCATAAAAAAGACCATCGAATGGTACCTCAACAACAAGCCCTGGATGGAAAACATCACCAGCGGCCAATATAAGGACTACTACCAAAAAATGTACGGAGAACACTAAAATGAGCAAAGTTTCTGTAGCACTCACAACTTACAACGGAGAAAAATACATACTCAAGCAGTTGCATTCGCTTCTCTTTCAGCGCCGCGCTATCGATGAGGTCATCATCTTCGATGACGCCTCGACCGATAAGACCGTGGAAATTATCAAGGATTTCATCGAGAAAAATCATCTCGTAAATTGGCATTTTTTCCGTAATAGAAAAACTCGTGGCTTCGCAAAGAACTTTAATAACGCCATCAAGAAGACTACCGGCGATATTATTTTCCTCTGCGATCAGGACGACATTTGGTACAAGACAAAAATCGGCGCGATGCTGAACCGGTTCGAGTCCGATGAGCGCATAAAGGCCATCTACTCAAGCTTTACCTTCATCGACGAGAATGATAATCTCCTGCGCACTCGCACGAAACTCGCGCATTCGAACAACAACCTCATTAAGTTTCGCGTCGAGCCATTCGAGACCGTGAAGATTGACCTCGAGACCATTTGCAGCTATAACATCTCGCCCGGATGCACGCTGGCCTTCACCAAAGAGGTCCGTGATATTTATCTTGAGCGGACGCAAAGCACTTGTGTGCACGACTGGGAATTGGCCTCGATCGCAGCCTTTATGGACGGTCTGTACTTCTTCAACACGCCACTCACGAACTATCGCATACACTCCGACAACACCATCGGCCTACCCGAGCTCGTCGGGAAAAATTCGGCCTTGCAGCGTGCCTCTTATGAGAATCGACTAGACAAGGCGCAGCAAATCGACAATTACTTCAAGGCTATGCAGGTCTATGATGACTTGCTGGATGAAAAAGGCCGCGAGATCGTCAACGAGAAGGCGCAATTCATCGCAAAACGCCTTGAGGCCTTGACGGAGAAAAAGGTCGCAAAAATAATTGACCTTTACAAAAATGACAACAGGCACTACTCGACGGCCGTCACGCTGAAGGGGCGCCTTGCGGACATCTTTTGTGTGCTAAAAAAATAAAAGGAGTGCCCCACATGCGCATTTTCTATTGACTTGCTGCCACTGCCGGGCCGCGAGGCCAAAGAAAATAATATTTTCTTTGTGTACAAGAGCCCAAC
>JAZQMR010000159.1:0-1792 GCA_045543505.1 Acutalibacteraceae bacterium
GGCCGCGAGGCCAACGAAAATAATATTTATTTTCGTTGTGTCAAAGAGCCCAACGAAGTTGCGCCCTTTGATGGCCGAAAGCCCTGCGGGCTTGCGGCGCCTCGCGGCGCTATGCGCGTGATTTCGTTTACAAAACTTCAATATTATTGTAAAATTATGTCGCAATATCGCACTAGAAAGGGTGCCAAATTATGGATGTTAAATATAATCACGAGAAAATTCTTATCATCGTCGCGCTGACTCTTTGCGCTGGGATTTTATTTTATAACGCATTTTTTATCCCGCAAATATCGATTCCGTCAGTAATCTATGTTGACGCCAATGAAAACAACGAAAGTAATGATAGTTCAAATTCCTCGATTGAAAGCGAAACCGATATCAATAACCACTCGGATGACACAGAAAATAGCCAAAATAAAAACTCAGAAAGTTCCTTGAAAGTGAACATAAACACTGCCACTGCCGAGGAACTAGAAAAACTCGATGGAATCGGTCCTGCTATTGCCCAAAGAATCATTGAGTATAGGAATACTGTCGGAAAGTTTGCATCCATTGAGGAGATTAAAAATGTCGCGGGTATCGGCGAGAAAACCTTTGCGAAGTTTAAAGATGATATTTGCGTATAAAAAACAACAAATTATCGCGAAAAAGTGTTTTTTATAAAAATGCTGCATTTTATTTGGGAGTGCCCTAGTTGGGTGGGTATAGACTAAAATTTTTCCTAAAAACGTAAATTTAAAGTCTTGCTCAATTGGGAGTTTCAGCATCAGTTGTATTTGACTAGAACATAAAAATTCACGCACAACCACTCTGATATAGAACTCACTTTTATTTGCGTCTGGACCTTTTTACAGCCGTTGTCAGTTATATCGTGCCGGTGTAATTCTTTGTTCATTTTTTGCTTATATTTTTTATTCCTATTATGTCACATTCTTATTGACGACACGGTCTAAGAAGTTTACTCTGCTTTTGTGGAGATGTTTCCTTCGCTAGTTTGAATAAGATTATATAGCGACGACGCGTATAGTGGGTACTCACTCGAGATAATATCGGGGGAAAGCTCGAGCTTCTTGAGGCTTTGCGCATCGGTTTTACTTTTGCTAGAGTTGCGGATTTCTTGTTGAATATTTAACTTGGACAAGCACAAGGTAGCTTCCGAGAGGAGCTCATATGTGTTGACGGAAAGCTTGAACATTCCTTGTGGATTTTTAGCGTTGGCTGAGTAAAGTCGTCGAAAAAGGCCGTAAATGAACACCATTATGTATGAGGAAACCTCAGCAATAAGGCCTTTGTTATTGATTTTTTGCAGCAAATCAAATATAATGCTGATGGAATTTACAATCAGCTTTTTGTTCAGCGTCGCTATAACGCTGCCCTTAAATTTGTTATCTTTATCCTGAGCCGAGTCCGGAACTTCCTCAATACTAAGGCGCACACCATCTTTGTTCGGGGTCCGCCCAAGCAAGTAATCGCAGGACACGCCGTAATAGTCAGCAACCTTCACGATAAACTCAAGGCCGCACTCGCGGACGCCCTTTTCGTAGTGAGAAAGCAGAGCTTGAGAGATGTTAAGGTCGGTTGAAACTTGTTTTTGACTGAGCCCTTTTTCTTTGCGGAGTAGTGTCAAAAGCCTGGAAAAATCGTGGTTCATCGTGTGCCTCCTGCGAGCTAAATCTGTATTTTGTCGTTTAACGACTGGTAAATTATATCCTGCAAAAAACGTTTTGTAAAGATTATTGAGTGCCTTAATCAAAACCTTGGGAAGCCGCGAGGCGCCGCAGGCCCTAAGTCG
>JAZQMR010000160.1:0-5621 GCA_045543505.1 Acutalibacteraceae bacterium
ACCTCAGGTATCACTTCTGGGGCTTGCTCATCAGCGTTGCTTTGTGTTGGTTCATTGCTTGTACCTGCAGACTCAGATACATAAGTTATTTGCGCAGGCTGAGCTTGTTGAATCTTTGCTTTTCGTTCGTTAAGCCGGTCTATACCCGCTCCTGAAAGCAACATCACAACCGCCATCATTGTCGCCGTAAAAATACCCATCATAAAGATATCTCCTCCCAAAAATAATGGTTAATTGTAATTACAATATAACATATTGTAATTGGCGATGCATAAAAAGTCAACTCAATTTTGAGCGAAACGTCACTTTCAACACTTTTTTATCTGCCCTAAAATTTTACTGTCGCCGCTTATGCTTATGAATCCTCCAGCAAGCACCGCGCGAAAAGTTCCGCCTCTGCTTCCAGGTTCTCAACGTAGCCGGGGAGGGTGTTCTCGTAGTGAGTCACATTTACGCAGCTGTGCAGCAGGGCGTGAGCGAGCTCATGCGCACAGACCTTTTCTTTTTGCGGCGGAGATAAATCCCTTTTAATAAGTATAGAATTTTTATTTTCGGCATTGAGAAAAAAGCCGTCCACGCTCTCAGGAAGGTCGACGAACAGCACAGTTATATTCAATTTTTCGCACAATTCAAAAGGAGATTTCGTTCCGAACTTGACGACCAAACTGTGAACAAAATACTTTATCATTCTCACCCCCAACGCCGAAAACTTTAAGTTCTACATGCCCCTCTCGAGCGCAGTGGCGGTTTGGGAGGTCACCACTGCTGTCGCGAATTTTATTGCCTCGGCGATTTTTTCCTTATCTTTTCGAGTGATAGGCCTACCGTTAAACATCAAACCTTTTTGCGACATCAACGTGTAGGTGACTTCATCGATGAACTCATCCACGGATTTTACCTCGTTGTTTCCCTTGACGTTTATCCCCAGCAAAGAGTCCGTGCTAACCCTAAATTTCTCGCAAATTTTCCTCAACATATCATTGTCGGGCTTTCTTCGCCCCTGCTCGTACATGCTAACAGCAGAGATGGAGATGCCCAGCTTGTCCGCCATTTGAGCTTGAGTGAGTCCGCGTGCTTGTCTTAATGCTTTAAAATTTTCGTTAAACATAATTGAGTCTCCTTTTTATGGCTTGAGTTTATTATAATATACACATTTCGTGAAATCAAGCTTGTTTTTAAAATTTTTCAGCAACTTTAATTTATTTTATTCTGATTTTTAATTATTATTAAAATTTTAATTTGCACGTTGACTTTTTAGTTCCTTAATGCTAGTATTTGTTTTATAACACCTGGATTTTTTATTTTGAACCGCATTCTGTAAGCAATGGTTTTTTCTTGTATGTTTATATCTCTATATGCACGATTTGTGTATAAATTTGGAGGTCAATATGAGTTACAAACAACTATATGCTCAGTATTTTACGCAATACAAAAACATTTCAAAATACGTAAAAAATCTCAAAAGTCAGCTAAAGTTCGCCGCGCCAGACGAGGAAAGGGAGGTTCAACGTAGAGTTTCGATACTTTATTCAATTTGTCTTGACTTGAAACATACCAGCGAATACTTAAAACTTTGTGAAAGAAGAGATGTCAATGAGTAGCAAATTGTCGCTAACAGAGTTCACAGAATCCATCGCCGGGATGATGGAATACAACAAAGGTATGCAATATACAAACGAAAAAGAATATAAAAAATTAGTCAAAATTTTATCGAAAGTTATCGCCGGCGAGCTCACAGAACGTCAACAACAATGCATCGTAATGCGGTACTATAAAAATCTAACCGTAACGGAAATTGCTTGCCGCCTGGGCATCGGGAAGTCTACCGCCTCACGTCACATAAAAAAAGCCAAGATGCGCCTCTATAAGCTCCTCGACTACTACATCTTAGCGAAGTGAAACTCTTCACGCGTAGAAAAACCAGTAGACTAGCATTGCCTACTGGTTTGAGTTTTTGCTCTTGTTTAATAGCTTTGCCGCAGGCCGCGAGGACAAAGAAAATAATATTTTCTTTGTGCAAGGGAACTCAACTTCGTTGAGCTCCCTTGTGGCCGAAGGCCCCTAACGGGGCCTTCGGCGCCTCGCGGCGCTACGCTAGATCTTGCCTTAAAACCCTTTTCAGCTTAAAGCAATAACATCGCGATGGAAAGAATAATTATATTAGCTACTAAAATCGTTGCGATGACTTTTAGAGAGAACTTGACCCAGCTGGAGAAATCTATCTTTGAGATCGCCAGTCCACCCATCACTACGCCGCTGGTAGGGGTTATCAAATTCACAAGGCCGCATGCCGCCGAGAAAATCATTATCATGACATTAGGGCTCAAGTTTAAGCTTTGCGCAAGCGGAGCAAAAATACCCATCGAGCCCGTCGCAAGGCCGGAAGTCGACGGAATAAGGAACGACAAGCCAACGTAAATTATATACGACATGACAGTGAACGGCACTGCATTCATGCCATTGAGAGCGTTCGCGGAATGCGTCAGGATGAAGTTGTTCAGGTTGGTGTTCTCCATGATGACGTAAATGCCACGCGACACCGCGATAACGAGCGCAACACCAATCATATCTCCGGCGCCGGCAATGAACGCGTCCACGATTTCTTTCTCTTTTAGCCTATAAACAAGGCCGCATACAACCGAAATTATGAAAAACCATGCAGCGAGCTCTCTAAAGTACCAGTTGCCAAACGACTCGCCCGTAAGCCAGGCCGTCCACGAATTGAAGGCCGTCACACCGAAACTCTCCCACGGAATAAGGCTCACAATCATAACTACAAAGGCGAACGCAAACAGGCTCAATACAACCTTGCCGCGCCCTGAGAGCGTTGTATCTTCGTCTTTCTTGTCGGAGTTAAATGCCTCGTGAGCGTCGTTGAGTTCATGTTGCGAGAGTATCGATGCGCCCAAATTGTTGTGAACTTTTTTCGCATAATTCATAACGAACCATATGCAAACCGCAAGCGTCGTCAGCCAGAGAATTGTACCAAGCAAGATTATCGTGCCCTGGTTTGCCTCTATGCCGGCGGCTTTGGCGGTGTCCACCGCAACGGAAATCGCGAACGGATTGATCGTCGAGCCCAAAACGCCCGCGCCAGCACCAAGCAAAATCACCGCCGCGCCGACCATAGAGTCAAAGCCGGCCGCCATCATCGTCGCGACGATTAAGCTGTAAAACGCGATGGTCTCCTCGGCCATGCCGTAGGTCGTGCCGCCAATCGAGAAAATAATCATCAAGATAGGTATGAGCAAAAGCTCCCTGCCCTTGAGGCGCTTTACTATGTTAGCGATGCCCTTGTAGAGCACGCCGGTCTTGTTGATGACTCCCAAAAAGCCGCCCAAAACTAGCACGAATAGCGAGACATCAATGGCGTCGACGAAGCCGAGAACCGGCGCCATGACTACGTTCGGGAGGGTCGCTTTCGTTATCAGCGGGTCGACGATGATCATGCTGACCGCCGCGATGACCAGGATTATAAGTATCAGGACCGTGTACGCCGAGGGCATCTTGAAGCCCCGTTTTTCCCTCTGAGGTGCTGCTGTTGTCATGAGTTTACCTCACTTTCGTTGCAAATAATAGTTCCGACTGTGCCGTCGAGGGCATCCTTGGCGCGCGCAAGTGACGTAATAATCGCAGTACCACTCGGCGTCTTATCGAGGAACTCAAGGCAAGCTTCAATCTTAGGCAACATACTGCCCTTCGCGAAGTGCCCGGACTCCTTGTAGTCTTTAGCCTCCGCGGTGCTTATCTTTGATAGCGCACGCTGATTATCGGTGTTAAAATCTATATAAACAAAGTCAACCGCAGTCAAAATCAAGAGGACGTCGGCGTTCAGCGAGGCAGCCAAAAGCGCACTTGATTTATCCTTGTCTATGACTGCAGAAACGCCCGTCAGCTGAGAATTCTCCTCGATGACCGGGATGCCACCACCGCCCGCCGCAACAACGATACTTCCAGCCTCGACTAGACTATTGATGGTGTCGAGCTCCACGATTTTTTGCGGCGTCGGAGACGGAACAACTCGGCGATAGCCACGACCAGCATCCTCGATGAAAGTAAAACCCTTATCTTTGGCGATGGCGTCGGCCTGCTCCTTGGTGTAGAAGCCTCCAATGGGTTTCGTCGGGTTTTTAAAGGCAGGATCGTTCTCGTCAATGATAATTTGCGTCACCAGCGAGACGACATCCTTTTGAATTTTGCGCTCAAGTAACTCATTGCGGATGGCCTGCTGCAAATGGTAACCAATATAGCCTTGGCACATGGCGCTGCACTCCGGGAAGGGCATCGCGATAGAATCCTTGTGCGAGGCGGCATACTCATCCATCGCGAGGTTAATCATGCCGACTTGCGGGCCATTGCCGTGACTCACAATCACCTCGTAGTTCTTCTCCGTGAGGTCAACAAGCGCGCTGGCAGTGTTCTTCACGAGGGCCAGTTGCTCCTCGACGTTGTTGCCAAGAGCATTGCCGCCAAGCGCGACCACAACACGTTTTTTGCTCATAGAGTCATCCTCCTAAATTACATCAAAGTCGCGTACATCACCGCTTTAATGGTATGCATGCGGTTCTCGGCCTCGTCGAAGATAACCGATTGCTTGGACTCGAAGACCTCATCGGTGACTTCCATCTCGTTGACGCTGAATTTCTCGCTGATGGCCTTACCGATGGTGGTCTTCGTGTCGTGGAAGGACGGCAGACAGTGCATAAAGATGGCTTCCTTGCTGGCCAGCTCCATGACTTTTTTATTCACTTGATAAGGTTTGAGCAGCTTGATGCGCTTCTCCCACATCTCGTCGGGCTCGCCCATCGAGAGCCAAATGTCCGTGTAGATAACATCTGCATTCTTGGCGCCCTTATTGACGTCCTCAGTCAAGGTAATTTTGCAACCGTTTTCGCTTGCTATCTTCTCGCAAACCTTGACAAGTTTCTCATCAGGGAAGAGCTCTTTCGGCGCGCAAGCCGTGAAGTTCAGGCCCATCTTCGCGCAAGCTACCATCAGCGAGTTGCCCATGTTGTTGCGGGCGTCGCCGAAGTAGGTAAAGTTTACGCCCTTAAGGCGACCAAGCTTCTCCTCGATCGTGAGTAGGTCAGCAATCATCTGGGTCGGGTGGAAGTCGTCGGTCAGGCCATTCCAAACCGGTACGCCGGCATATTTTGCGAGCTCCTCAACAATTTCTTGCGAAAAGCCACGGTACTCGATGCCGTCGTAGAGGCGGCCCAGTACGCGCGCGGTGTCGGCGATGCTCTCCTTTTTGCCCATCTGCGAGCTGCCTGGGTCAAGGTAGGTCACACCCATGCCGAGGTCATAGCCGGCCACCTCGAAGGAGCATCTCGTGCGGGTGGAGGTCTTCTCGAATAGGAGGACGATGTTCTTTCCGGCAAGATATTTGTGCGGTGTGCCGGATAGCTTCAAGCTCTTAAATTGTCTGGACAAGTCGATGAGATAGCGAATCTCTTCGCTCGAAAAGTCCAGCAGCTTCAAAAAGTTTTTTCTTCGTAGATTTACAGCCATGATTTGTACTCCTCACATTGTGAATTTTTGATTTGATGTTGTATTTGAATTTTTGGATTTTCTCGTTTGCTAGCAGCTCCGCGCCGGCCGCGAGGCCAACGAAAATAAAT
>JAZQMR010000161.1:0-1648 GCA_045543505.1 Acutalibacteraceae bacterium
CCATGCGATATGCGATAGAGGCGAGATACCGTATGATGAGGTCCGAAAGATAATTTCTGAGCAAGAAAAAAGTTCGTGTTTTAGGTTGAGACACCCCCCTGGGATACAGCACGAAGCCCGGTGTAGAGCCGAAAACCGACAGACCTCCTAAATTTACACCAAGTAAGCTAAACGTGAGTTTTTTGGAGTGCGCGGCCGCACGGGCCAAGTCGCGAACGGGGCTTAAATGGCGATATGAAGCCATTTTGCTCGAGGATGAGCTAATTTTACGATTGACATTCAAAGGAGGAAAAACACACATTGAAAATAGAAAAAATAAGCATAGATGCAATTAAACCCTATGAAAACAATGCAAAACTTCACCCGCCTGAACAGATTGAGCAAATAAAAAAGTCCATCCAGGAGTTTGGAAACAACGACCCCATCGCGATTGATGAAAATGGTGTCATCATTGAAGGACATGGGCGCTACGAGGCTTTAAAACAGCTTGGTTTTGATGAAATTGAAATCATTAGACTATCGCATTTGAACGAGCAGCAGAAAAAAGCCTATATTTTGGCACACAACAAGCTGACGATGAATACTGGCTTTGACTTCGATGTGCTGAATTTGGAGCTTGATAACATTCTGGACTTCGATATGACGGATTTTGATTTTGAATTTGCGGATGAGACGCAAAATCTTTGTGATAGCTTCATAGATGACTTATTAGAAAAAGAGCTTGGCCAAAGGGAAATTGAGCAGGATAGCTTCAAAATGACGCTCATCTTCCCTCTTGAGTACAAAACTATAGCTGAAGAATACCTCGCTTCGAACGGTAAACAAAAGCTGATTGAGCTGTGCTTGACCGAAATGGGGGTAGGATGATGCCGGAATGCGGAACACAGTGCTATTTGTGCGATTTGCCGGTGCGTTTTGATAACTATAGCGGTTGCTCTAACGCGTGCAGTTACTGTTTTGCCAGACACAGAATTGACATCTCTCAAATTTCTAAAAAAGAAACTTCAAAGGCGCTGATTAATTTCATTAGCGTAGCGAGAACAAAAGAAACCAACTGGTGCGACTGGGATATTCCGCTGCACTGGGGTGGGCTTTCTGACCCGTTTCAGCTGTGCGAGAAAAAATATCGCAGCTCATATAAGTGCTTAAAAATTTTTGCGGAAGAGAATTACCCATTCGTTGTATCCACTAAGAGCAAAATCATCGCTGACACAGAGTATTTGGACCTCATAAAGAGCTGCAACTGTGTCGTTCAAATTAGCATGGTCTGCGACAAATATGACGTACTTGAAAAAGGCTGTCCTAGCTTTGCCGGCATCGCTAAGAACCGATACACAGAGTAAAATAGAAACATGGAAAAAGAAATTAAATGCCCGAAATGCGGGAGCGACAAACGAGTAAAAAGCGGATTCAACAATAAAAAACAGCGATATTTGTGCAAAGAGTGTAGATGTCACTACACGGTAAGCCAGCGTGGCTACCCGGAGCATATCAGACGGAAAGCAATACAGTTGTATTTGGAAGGAAATGGTTTCAGAAGAATTGAAAGGATTCTTAAGGTTAGCCATGTTTCTGTCATAAACTGGGTAAAAAAAGCCGGCGTTGAATTAGAGAAAGTTCCTAAAAAAGACGAAAAAGTCGATATTTT
>JAZQMR010000162.1:0-12522 GCA_045543505.1 Acutalibacteraceae bacterium
CTCGCTGGAGGTTATTGAGGCCTGCAAGACGCTCAAGGGTGAGGGTCCGGCCGACTTGACGGAGATTTGCCTTGAGTTGGCCGCGAATATGTTGCATCTGGCCGGCAAAGGTACACTCAAGGAGTGCAAAAGCTTGGCTCAGCGCGCCGTAGAGAATGGTTCTGCTTTTGAAAAGTTGAAGGCGATGGTGTGCGCTCAAGGCGGAGAAGCCTCGGTGCTTGAGGATTATTCGCGGTTCGACGTTGCGTCCGTTAAGTATGAAATAAAATCGCCTTCTAGCGCCTTCATCGCGGCTATGGATACCGAAAGTTGCGGCCGCGCGGCGGTTGTCCTCGGGGCTGGCAGAGAAACCAAGGAAAGTGCCATCGACTTTAGTGCGGGTATCATCCTCAACAAAAAAGTCGGCGCGTACGTTGAGGCCGGTGAGACCATCGCTACGCTCTTCTCTAGCGACTTGGAGAAATGTACTTCTGCGGAGAAAATTTTGCTCGGCGCGATAAGGTTCTCAAGTGAGGCGCCAAGTGACTCGCTGACGGTGCTCGCTCGGGTGAGCGTTGACGGGGTCGATATGTTTTAATAGTAGTTTTTCCAAAGCAAGAAAAGGGGGGCGGTTTGGTTTCAAGTTTGAAACGCCCGATACATCGGGCACGCCGGCGACTATATCGCCGCCGGCGCAAACCGCCCCCCATTTTTGTTTGCTTTGAGAAAAACTTTAGAAAGGAGGCTAAGGGGCTTGTGAAAACAAAGACACTATTTGAGATGAGCGGCTCGGTAGATAGAATCGTGTTTCGGAACGAGCAAAACGGCTATAGCGTCATTGAGCTGAGCGTGGACGGGGCGCTGGTCACGGCTGTTGGGACGATGCCATACATAAGCGTGGGCGAGGACGTCAAGTTGCTGGGGGTGTTTAAGAGCCACCCGACGTTCGGGGAGCAATTCTCGGTCGAGGTATGCGAGCGCTCGATGCCGACAACGACCGCCGCGATATTAAAATATTTATCATCTGGGGCCATCAAGGGCGTTGGGGCGTCGACGGCGTGCAAGTTAGTTGAGCGATTTGGCGAGCGGACGCTGGAGGTAATCGAGAAGGAACCGGAGCGTCTGACGGAGATAAAGGGCGTAACGCGCGAAAAGGCGCGTAAAATTTCGGCGGAGTTCAGCAAGATATTTGGCATCCGCGAGCTGATGATTTACCTTGGCAAGTACGGCATAACGCCGGAAGAGGCGATAAAGATCTACAAAATTTACGGGCAACAGGCGACGGAGCGCATCAACGCGAACCCATACTTGCTGTGCGAGGAGCCGTTGGAGGTAAGCTTTGAGCGGGCGGACAAGCTGGCGTGCGCGCTGGAGCAGCCGCAGGAGAACGCGTGTCGCATCCGGGCGGGGCTCGTCTACGTGCTGACGCACAACATGAACAACGGGCACACATGCCTGCCAAAGGATAAGCTCCTCATGGCGGCGGCGAATTTTCTTGAAGTCAGCGAGGAGCAAGCCGAGGAATCACTTGAGCAGCTACTCCATGACGGCACGCTGCAACTTGACGTCATAAACGGGAGGGACTTCATCTTCACGAACAGGATGCATCAAGTTGAGGTGTATGCGGCGGGCCGTCTGGAGATGATGCTCAAGTTTCCGGCGCAGAAAATCTCGGGGGCACAGGGCTACATAGAGGCCATCGAGGCAGCGCACGGCATCACCTATGCGGCGTTGCAAAAGAAGGCCATAACGATGGCGCTCGAGGAGGGGATACTGATCTTGACGGGCGGGCCCGGAACCGGAAAAACGACCACCTTGAACGCAATCATCGACATACTTGAGAAGAACGGCGAGCGAGTTTGTCTGGCGGCGCCCACAGGGCGTGCAGCGCAAAGGATGTCGGTGGTGACGGGGCGCGAAGCCAAGACGATTCATCGCCTATTGGAGGTGCAGTGGGATGCCGACGACAAACCGACCTTCAAGCGAAACGAAAAAAACTTGTTGGACTGCGACTCGATAATATTGGATGAGGTCTCGATGGTCGACGCGGCGCTTTTCGAGGGCGTACTTCGGGCGTTGCCGCTAGGTTGCCGACTCATCATGGTGGGCGACAGCGACCAGCTCCCCTCGGTTGGCGCGGGAAATGTGCTCTCGGATTTGATTAAATCCGATGTCATCCCGACGGTCGAGCTCAAGGAGATTTTCCGGCAGTCACTCGAGAGCCTCATCGTGACGAACGCGCATAGAATTGTCAACGGCGAATTGCCAGAGCTTTCGGTGCGCGACAACGACTTTTTCTTCCTCAACGCAAGTGATCAGCAGGTGATTAGCGATACGATTCGCGACCTTTACAGCAAGCGTCTGCCCGCGAGGTACGGCTACTCATCGCTGTTCGACATACAGGTCATCGCGCCGGGCAAGAAGGGTCCACTTGGCACGGTCAACATAAATAAGGTGCTGCAGGCCGAGGTCAATCCGCCCTCTCGCGGCAAGAAGGAAATTAACATCAACGGCACGATTTTCCGCGAGGGCGACAAAGTTATGCAGGTGCGCAACAACTACAATATCATCTTCGCGCGCGAGGACGGCACCAGCGGCGAGGGCGTCTTCAACGGCGACATCGGCATTCTTCTCAGCATCGACAAGGCGGATTCCTCGCTGGTGGTGCAGTTCGACGACAAGTATGCGAAGTACGACCTGGAGAACGCGAGCGACCTGGATTTAGCCTACGCGATCACCGTGCACAAGAGTCAGGGCAGCGAGTTCGAGGCCGTCGTGATGCCGATGTACTTTGGCGCGCCGCAGCTTTACTACAGGAATCTCCTCTACACGGCGGTCACGCGTGCTAAGTCGATGATTGTCATGGTGGGCACGCCATGGACGATCAAAAAGATGGTTGAGAACAATAAGAAGACCCTCCGATACTCAGGATTATGTCATTTCTTGACGAGAGGAGCTCGCGAAACTGATGTTTAATTTCAAACGCATTTTATCGCTATTTTTCCCGAGCCGATGCCCTTTTTGCAACGAGATTATCTCGGTAGATGAGGTCGTTTGTGAGATTTGCCGAAAGGATATAAATTTCAAAAGTCACAAAAGCGTTGTGAAAACTAGACAAGGACGGGAATTTATCAGCGTTTCTCCGTTCCTTTACGAGGAACCCATCCGTGCGGCTATACATAATTACAAGTTCAATGGCGTGAAGAGCTTTTGTGCACCTTTTGGATTTTATATTGCGGAAGCGCTAAAAGAAAACATCAATATAAGTAAGATTGACTGCATTACCAGTGTGCCGTTGCATCTTAGCCGTAAAAGAGAACGCGGATTTAATCAATCGGAGACCTTTGCCCGCGAAATAGCCATATTAACGCGAGTACCTTATGTCGAGTTGCTAAAGAAGGTCAAGAAAAATAAAATCCAGCATGAGTTGAGCCTGGCTGAGCGCACGGAGAACGTAAAAGGCGTGTATGATGTGGTTGATGAGGCCTTAATTGCTGGCAAAACGGTGCTTCTTTGCGATGACATCCTAACTACAGGTAACACTATGGGCGAGTGCGCAAATGTGCTATTTAACGCCGGAGCAAAGGAAGTCGCAGGAGCGACGATAGCCAGGGTGAGGGATAAGATTTACACGGGAGCGACAAAAATCAACACTTAGTTTTGTGCATCAAGAGAGTTTTAGTGGCAAGTTAACGAATTTGAGCTGGTTTAAGAAAAATGCTTTATTTTTTCAAACTTTGTGATATAATCAAAGCAAATTATTCTACTAATGGGGGTTATTTTAGTCTATGAAAAAAGTTGTATCTATGTTTATGGCACTAATCATGGCCTTTACGCTGGGGCCGGTTGTGTCGGTTAGAGCGGAAGATGGTAAGGTTGAGGATGGGATCCTAGCAGTTATTGATGTGGTGGAGTCATGCGTTAGTCATCCAAAAATTTGTGCACACGGTGCTTCGTATTTAATTAAGAACGTGTTGGATGAAGTAGTGGAGCCTGGATTTGAAAGTGTTTTGAAGTTTCTAAAAAACTATAATTATGCATTTATTTTTAAAAACGCCTTAAGCGACAGTGCTAGAGAAAAGTTCGCAGGCGATCCTGAGTGGGCAGATTTAGTGAAACTAACAAGTGAAGACAACGTTAGTTTCTCGCAAGTGTGTGATGGCTTGAAGACGTTGGTAAAGATGGTGGCGGCCAATCCTTCAAGCAATAAGGAGACAAAAGAAGAGTTATAATATTAACAGAAAGGCTAGTTTTATTTATGAAAAAAGTTGTATCAATGTTTATGGCACTGGCTATGGTCTTTACGATGGGGCCGGTTATGGTTGTTAGAGCGGAGAATGTTTGCGAGGGCGGGAATTGCCAAGCTAACGATGAAAGCTTAGCTGGTTTTGCCTGGTGCAAGGAGAACCAAAAAGATTGTGTAACGTACTTGGGAGAAACAGCTTGGGATGGAACAAAGCTAGTCGGCGGTAAGGTTTGGAATGGAACAAAGCTGGTTGGCGAAAAATTTTGGGACGAGACTGCATGGGCTAGAGGCAGGATTGCAGATGGCGCTGTTACCATGTGGAAAGCGGCTAAAAACTACAACTACACTCAGGTGGGCGAGAACATGAAGTGGTGTGCGCATAATGTTGGAGATTGCGCTACCTCTGTATACGACGGAACTGCAAAGTGGTTTGGCGATCGTGTTGATGAGCTAGCTAAGTTCAAAGGCGATATAGAGGCTTTTTGTGATTATGATCTAAATGATCAAGCGAAGTGGCCATTTTGGGCTATGGTAGGTCTTGCTGCATACACGGGTGCGGACGCTGCGTTGAGTATGGCAAAGTTGACAGTCAAAGCTGCTTGGGCTGCGATTAAATTAGGCGGTAAAGTGATTAAGATACCATTTACCTTAGTGATGAAAATGTTTAATCCTTGTTTCCGCGCTTTTAAATTGCACTAATATCTCTATGATTTATTTTGCTTATAAGGCTGCGTGTTGTGCGTAGCCTTTGTCTTTATGAGCTTTTAAAAAGCGGCTTTGTCAAAAGGAACAAAAATCCAACACAATAAGCCTTGGACTGCCGGCACAAACAAAATAACGGGCTTTTTAGTGAAAGACTTTACTTTAGGGTGTTTTTGTGCTATAATCTAAGAGGATTTTTGTTATGAAAGGAGATTTGTTCATGAGAAAACTTTTATCAATCTTTATGTCCGTGGTGATGGTGGTGACGATGTTGCCAAAGATGTCCTTTGCGGAGGTCGGCAAGACAGAGAGCACGGCAAATGAAGAACAGCAAGTTGGAGGAACAGAGGATAAGAAAGGCAATGCGAACCCTCATTCAGAAGGGACTTTTAAGTATTTACAAGACAAATTTTCATTGCTCACTGGTTTTTTAAAGGAGAAAGCGCCTGAAGTTTGGGATTCTTTGAAGCCTTATGTTGAGCAGGGCAAAAACTGGGGTAAGGATTACTATAATAATGTCTCAGAGTTCGCTTCAAAAGTTGGGGTACTTGGAGTTGCAGCTACGGTCGCGTTGCCTGTGCTGGCGGTTGGGCTGTTTGCGCTGGCGGTCAAAGTTGTTTGGAAGTTTATAAAGTTTATACTTACGGTGTTTAAGGATGAAGAGTCCAAACAAGTTGGTCGTTACGCTCCTTATTCGTTATATTCAGCTAATAGTGGGCAAGCTGCCGCATATACTTATTCGAACGGTGGATACCAAACGCCGTATAGTTATATGGCTTAAATGAGGTGTAAATTATGAAGAAATTTTTTTCAGTTCTAATGTCTCTAGCGTTGTTAGTCACAGTTGTTCCAAAGGTTTCCTTTGCTGGCGATGAGGGTGACGGTGCTTCTTCCAATGTGTTTGAAGCTGCGAAAAAGTTTGCGAACGGCGTCGATAGTAGCTTGCTTTCCAGGTGCGGGCTTAGCCCGAAGTGCACTAAGGGTGTGGACGGGAAAGGTTCTTGTGTATTCGATTTAAATTGCGGCGGGAAAACGGTTGGGGACCTCCCGAGTGATGAGTTACACAAAACCATATTGCCGGATATGATTGACAAGTGTGGCCAATCGCTTGCGTGCAATATGAAGGCTGATGGTTCAGGCTCGTGCACGTTATTGTTGGATTGCAATGAGCGTCGCGATCCACAGAACGGCCATGACGATGTGGAGAGGCAGACATCTAATGATTCCTCTCTCAGCTGGTGGGAGGTTGTGAAAAGCTTTAGTTGGTATCATCATTTTTTTAATGTATTTGGATTTTTGTTAATTGGCGCTTTAATGTTTAGGATTTGAACGTATTCATTTTTTCAGGAGGTTGTGTTTTGAACTTTAGAAAGTTATTAGCGTTTGTTTTGGTGTTTTCATTGGCAACTCAGCCAGGCAGTGTGCGTTTTAGCTACGCGGAAGACATTAAAGCTGCAGAAGAAATTAAAATCGAGGAAAAGACAGAGGCAAGCGATGAGCTCGCCATTGAAATCAATGAGTCTGAGTTGGATGAGTATTTGTTCGACCCCGGCTCTAGAGAGCAAAAATTAGAGGAAGCTGCACCTGTCGCAGCAGAAGAGACGGCAAAAACAAGCAAGATTAGCGGCGCTTTAGCAGGGGCCATTGCTGCCGGTGTTGCAGCTGTTACTGTGGTTGTCGGTACTGCTGGCTTGATGATCTATAACGGCGTCTCTAACAAAGATGAAATTGCCAAGCTTTGGACGTCTGAAGATGGTTCGTTCTTCTCACGTCTAAGCAAGACTATTTCCATCTTGTTTAAGGGTGCAAATGAAGCATCCAATGATCCGGTAGAAGAGCCAGCTCCGGCTGAGGAAGAGAAGACAGAGGATCCAGTAGAACATCAAATTCAGGTTGAGGAGAAAACCCAGCCGACTGGCATTGATAGCGTAGACGAAAGTCTTTGCGATGAGGTTAAGCTTGGCAAAGAATACTGCGACAAGCTAGCAGAAAAGCTCACGGATAAAGAGCAAGAGGTGGTTTCGAAAGATAATGAGTCAATGGAACAGGCCGGAACGGAATCAGAGCAACGAGTAGACAACGATGCACAGGAGGAAACGACAGAAGAGCCAGCTCCGGCTGAGGAAGAGAGGACAAAGAATCTAGTAGAAGAGCAAGCCCAGAGTGAGGAGAAGGCAGAGGAGTCGGTAGAAGGGCCAACTCTGGCTGAGGAAGAGAAGACAGAGGATCCGGTAGAAGAGCCAGCTCCGGCTGAGGAAGAGAAGACAGAGGATCCAGTAGAACATCAAATTCAGGTTGAGGAGAAAACCCAGCCGACTGGCATTGATAGCGTAGACAAAAGTCTTTGCGATGAGGCTAAGCTTGGCAAAGAATACTGCGACAAGCTAGCAGAAAAGCTCACGGATAAAGAGCAAGAGTCAGTTTCGGAAGAGCATGAGTCAACGGAACAGTCTGAAACGGAATCAGAGCAACGAGTAGACATCACAGAAGACAACAATCCACAGACAGACATTAGTGAAGAAAGCAGTACAGGTGAGAAGCCAAAAACAAAAGCTTTAGATAACTTGGATAGTCAGATTAAGGAGATTATTTCAGGCTTTGGAGAGATTAAGAAGAGTTACGTTGAGAAAGAAACTAAAAAATATGTTGCCAAGTTTGAAGAGCTGCAAAATATGCATGACACAGATACGGCAGTGGAAAAGCTGAAGCAAATCAAGAAAGACTTACAAACAAAGCTTGTTAAACTTAAGAAAGCATGCCAAAACAACCCTAAGGCTTGTGGCAAGGAATAAAGAGGGAGAATGATATTTTATGAATTGTAAGAAGAGTATGGCGACCTTCTTGGCGTTGGCTATCGCGGCCAACTCCACCGGGTTGCCGGTGGGTGCAGAAGGGAAATCCTTCTTAGAGCGAATAGAAGCACTCGAGAAAGCGAACTGGACGATGACGTCTTGGCGTAATGCATTGAATAATTTGGGAGACTTGCCAGAAGACATCGATGAGCTGGATGAGTTCTTGTTGCAAGACCAATATTTTAATGGCAACTTGACGCTGACTGAGAAGATCTTAGGTGCACCCAAAAGGCATGTTGCAATGAACGAAGGCTACAATGAGACGCTTTTGGCACAGGAGTTCCCTGGCTATAAAGCTGATAAGTGCATGTCGGATGAGGTTGTGCACGACTACCAGCAGCGAGTGGCTGAGTTGCTAGAAGGTTCTTGGTTAGATTTGGTTAATGGTACGGATCTTATGTTACATATGAAGGACGGCCGTGTATTTGACTGTGATGATCTTCTACCTGATGGTTTGTGCCGCGACTTGATTAGAACCTTTACCAAAGAAGGCCGCGAGGCTGCAGAGAAAGAGTTGCGCGTCAAGATTATTACCATCGGCATTGCTGCACTTATGTACTTCATCTGGCAGGTGAGCTTCGGTAGAGGCGTGGACAATAGCAACAAGCACGGCGGTTCGACGCCAGGTCCAGGCCCAGACTCAGGTTCAGGTGGCGGCAAGGGCACCTCGCCCGAAGATCAAAGGGTATGGTTGTGGGCCAAGAAGTCTCAACTTATTAACAGGTGTAACAGCCTGGCCGCTAGCCAAGAAAAGAAGGACTTATTAGACCAGCTCAAGGCTGTTAACGTGGTGAATGGTGACATAAACACTGCTGAACTAACGTTGAACGATCTAGAGCGGCAAGTTAATGCACTGGAGAAACGACAGAAACAAGAAAAGAAGAAAGCTGAAGTCAAAGATGAGCAAAAAATAGAGAAGAAAGAAGAAGTCAAAAAGGAGCCAAAAGTAGAGACCGAGGAAGAAGAGAAGAAAGATGAAGCCAAAGAGGAGCCAAAAGTAGAGACCGAGGAAGAAGGTGAAGAAAAGTCAGAGAAAGATGACGAAGAAAAACAGTCTTCTGAAGGCGAAGAAGAGTCCGAGGAAGAAGATGAAGATGAGCAAGAGTTGGAGACTGCGAAGGTTAATGGCCAAACGAAGCTAACTAAGCTGACTGAAGCCATTAATGCAGCAGCCGACAAAGGCGGCGACGCTCTTACAGCTGCTAATGAGTTGAAGACCGAGCTGACAAATGCGCTTACTGGTGCGGATGCCAGTGCAATCAATACGGCAGCAAACAAGGTAGACGGCGTCGTAGGTGCGTTGATCGGCTCTTTGCAACTAAATGTGAATAAAAAGAGTGAACGGACTGGCAGTCGTGTACTTATTTCAATAACAAACAGGGCATACGTGATTAATAGTTTGAAATCGATAGTAGCAGAGGCGCACGGCAGGGGCGGTGACAAGTTAGCTGCTGTTGTTGAAGAACTAAACGCATTGGAAACAGATGTAAAACGCAAGGTTTCACCGAATTACGACAAACTTATAAAAGACTTGCGAGTAGAACTACGAAGGCTTGAAGCGGAGGAAAAGCGCGCAGCTGAAGAAACCGAGCGCATGGCGCAAGAGGAACGCCAGAGGCAAGAGGCCCTGTTGGCAAAGAAGGGCGAGCTGAATAAGACAGCAGGTGACATCCAAGAACTAATTGACTCTTTGGAGCAGAAAGACAAATGGCAGAACAGGCTTAATGCGCTGAAGCAAACAATCACTAATGCGCAAACCGAAGATGAGCTTAACGGTGTAGAAGACCAGCTGAATGAGTTAAAAACTAACGTTCAACAAGCAATGAAAGATCAAATCAAAGCTGAAGAAGAGCGCAAGAAGCAGGAGGAGCAAGTACAGCAGAAAGCGAAAGCGGAGTGCAAAAAGAAAATAGATGAGTTACAGAAGCTGATTGAAGAGGCTAAGAAACTCGGTGTAGATGTTAAAATGGCTGAGAACACGTTAAACGTGGCAAAGACTGTAGAAAATGGTAATAATACGGCTCCAATAATAAAAGGCCAAATAAATAGTCTCAATGCAGCAATAAAAGTGCTGAAAAACCAAATCGCTAATGCGAAGCAGCAACTCAAGTTAAAGCAAGAGAGAGAACGCAGAGAGCGTGAGCAGCAAGAAGCTCTGCAGAAGGCGAAGGAAGAAGCTGCAACTGTACTGAACAATCTGAACGAATTACTTACTAAAGCAGGTGACGAAAACATCCACGTACTTAACAATGTTAAGACTGCGGGAGATAAGCTGAGGGCTTTGATTAACAATCCTACTGCTACAGGGGATCAAATCCAAGCAGCAATGAATGCAGTAAAGAGTGCTATGGATGCCTTAAACCGGGCAATGGCTAAAAATAGCCTTGAGTACTGGAAGGCGAATGCAAACGAGTATAAGAACTTTATTAATGGTTTGGGCAAGAGTGCCAAACGGAAGGCGGAGAATAGGCTAACTTTAGTAAATGCTGCACTGGAAGCCGCTAGTGAAGGATCAGACAATTTGCAGACCGTTCAAGAACAGCTAGTTGTAGTTAACGCGCAGATTGCTAGCCAGGGAGAGTCGGACAAATCTACTGGTTTTTCTGAGGAGAACCCTAGCCCGCTGATGCAGTACTTCCGTGCGGTGAAGGCCGAGCTGGAAAGAATGCTGAAAGCGCTGCCTGCAGAAGTTAAAGAAGAACCGAAGCAAGATAAGCCACAGCAACAGCCACAGCAACAGCAAGCAGAGGGAGAACAGATTGAACCAGTAGCTCAAATGGTTAATGTGGAGCCGGAGATCACAGAAGAGCAGCTGAAATTAGCTTTAGTTCGAGCAACACAGGCAATACAGGCAGTGCAAAATGTTGTTGACGCAGAAGGACGAGTAAAAGCAGCACAAGCAGCTTTACAAGCAGTACGAGCAGCTTTCTACGATGACGATGGGAATGAAAATGAGAGGATTACCGCAATCGCTCAACAGCTTGACAAGGTGCGCCAGCTTATTGATCAGCACAAAAATGAGTTGCAGCTTCCTGGTTCTTCCGATGATGAGGTTATGGCTCAACTTGGAAAGATAAGCGCCAAGATAAAAAGATTTTTGAATGCATTGAAAGCAGTAGAGCCTGAATTCGAAGAGCAGCAGGTTGAAGAGAAGAAAAAGCAACCGCTTGACACAGCTGGACGAGTAAAAGCAGCACAAACAGCTTTACAAGCAGCACAAGGTTATCCTGAGAATAAAGCCTTAATAGAGGAAAAGCTTGTGTTGGTGAATAGGCTGATTGATGAACAACGCCAAGCAAATGAAATTCTAGGCATCGGTGAAAATGATCAAATCATGCAAGAGCTTGCACGCATAAGAGCCAAGCTGGAAAGAATGCTGAAAGCGCTGGAAGAGAAGTCAAAAGAAGAGAAAAAAGAACAGAAGAAAGATAACGAAGATGAAGGCAAAGGCGGCCAAGGTGGTTCCCATAGTGGCCAAGGCAATGGCATGATGGGTGGAAACGATAACCAACCAAATTCAAATAATTCTCAGGATGGTAATTCACATCAGGATAATCAGCAGAACCAGCAAAATGCTGGCCAAAATGCTCAGCAGAACCAGGCGGACGTTGAGAATCACTCGCGTGTAGACTTAGCTTATTTGGCGAACGTGGCTAAACATATTCCGGAGTGCTTGTTCACCAAGGAGAACCTTGGCGCAGCAGCGGGCGTTGGTGTCGCAGCAGCTACAAGTGGCATCCCGGCGGCGGTCCCGGTAGTAGGCGCAGCAGCAATTGGCTATAACACCCTTAAATGCGCACAAGATAAAGCCGATATTGACTGGGAGCGTATGCGCTTAGAAGAGGCAGCCCGTAGAAACAATGGTTTGTACCTGGGTGAGCGCAACGGTTTCTCAAGATGGAATGACCTTAATGGCAGCGAAAAAAGCGACGCTGAAGTTATGGAAGAGCTACATTCAATGGGCGATAAAGAGCTTAAGGTTGAGCAAGACCGCTTCTTAAGGGAAAACATAATTGCAGTGTATTAGCCTTCAGTTTAGCACAACGATGGAAAAAATGTTGATTTTTGATGCAATTCGCCGCTTAGCGGCGGCGGTTGCTGACTTTTTCAACAAAGTTTAATGTCACGCTTGACAAACAAAAAACTTAAATTTATACTAAAAAAGTAATCATTATTTTATGAGGAGAGAGAAAAACTCAATGAAAAAAACAGTATCAATTTTAACCGCGCTTTTGTTGGCAGTAGCCCCAGTAGCGCGAGGAGCATACGCTCAAGAGACAAATGTTCAGGTTCAACAGAATGTTGAAGAGTCAAAGGCAAGCAAAGTGTTAGACGCACTTAAGGGTGGCGCCAATAAAGTTGTTAGCGGTGTGAAGTTTGCTGGCAACAAGGCTTACCAAGGTGTAAAGTTTGCAAGCAACAAGGCGTATCAAGGCGTAAAGCTTGCTGGTCAAACGGTCGCTGAGCATCCTGGTGTGACAGCTGCTGTTGTTGGCGGTGCGGCTGTAGCTGGTAGCGCGGGCTATGTTGGTTACAATACGTATTCGAACTGGGATAAGATTGTAGAAGCTTACAAGAATGATGGTTCTTTCTTTTCAAAGATCAAAGACATTTTGAAGTTGGCTGTTGGCGTAAAGAACGAAAACAACACCGATAAAAAGCAAGAGGACAACAAAGAGAACAACAATACTCAACCTGTAATCGAGAATAACAACGAGAACAACAATACTCAACCTGTAATCG
>JAZQMR010000163.1:0-1787 GCA_045543505.1 Acutalibacteraceae bacterium
CGAGGGCCCGGGGGGGCCCTTACGCGCCTCGCGGCGCCCCCATGCTTCACCTAGGCACCCCTTTTCGAAAAAGTTTCGCTATTTTCTCTTATAGAAAAAACGCCCACCAAAATTATGTTATTATGATTGTAGTTAAATTGGAAAAGGTACACCTTGCGAAAAAGATGAAAAGGAATGATGTCAAAATGAAAAGAGGTCGTCTAAAAGCCAAGTGTTTGGCCGCCTTTGCCGCATTATTTTTGCTTGCAACATCCACTCAAAACGCACTTGCGGCTATTGCACCAAACTCAAAAAATGTCGTAAGCTATTACTCACATCACTTGCAGCCAAAATATCAACAAATAAACGGACCGTGCTGGGCATTTGCCGGCATGGCCACCTTGGAGACTTTTCTCTGCAAAAAAGGCCTGCTCAAAGAGAGCCTCTCAGAAAAGCACTTGCTTTCCTGGGCCAACCAAGCCCCCAAATCCTACGGCTGGCACGTCCCTATATCTCGCGGCGGCAGCAGTATCATCACCAAGGGCTACCTGATGTCTGGCGCCGGCCCTATCTCGAGCAGAGTCTGCCCCTACACGACCAGCAACGACACCTACTCGGCTCAGATGTCCTCGTGCAAGCCTCAATATTGGATAAAGGGCATCAAAGACGTTGAACCAGATATAAACTCAATCAAGCAGGCGGTCTCCGAGTATGGCGCCGTTGCGATTGCCTATCCATCCTCGAGAAACTTGAACCACTCCGTTTCGGTCATTGGCTGGGACGACAATAGCAAAGAGTGGATCGTAAAAGATAGCTCCTCTCGGCCGAACAACTATAGCCGACTGCCATTCAAGACTAAAATCCTCGACAGCTATTGCATAACCGATGCGGAGCCATTTAAATCCAATCAAAAAATCTATCAGCACGATAATTACGGAGTAACTGGCGGTATAAGCAGCGACAGGCGCCTAATTGTCGCTAATGTTTTCGACTTCAGCGGCAACGAAATGCTCGATTCCGTTACAATCTGCAGCGACTCAAAAAATGCAGAAATCTCACTGTATTGTGCCCCCACCACAAACGGCACGCCCTCCAGTAACATTTGGACGTGGGTCCCCTTGTACTCTGGCACTATTCCCTACTCTGGCTACTCAACTTTCAAATTATCTAACCAGCTCAAACTAAGCAAAGGCAAATACGCTATAATCACTCATATAGAAAGAACAAATAATTCGAACGGACCTTCTATCGGCTGCCAAAAGCCAATTGATATCCTCAAGGTTGAACCTAATGCTCGTGGGCGCAGCTTTGTCTTCCAAGGCTCTGACTTCGTCGATGCATATAGCTGCAAAAGACCCATCTCAGCTTTTGCTATAAAGGCTGTAACACAATGATTTTCGATAAAAAACAACTCAACACCATAGATTTTCAAAGTTATGCACCTTACAAAAACTTTGTGAGTGTCAAAAGTGCACACCCATGCTCGACTTTTGTGGAAGCAATGTCGTAATGGCATTGCTAACGTTGCATATATGGCTACGAGTTTTACAAACGGTAAAAGTTAAAATAAGCGGTTACTTATGTACTTTTTCAGAGTTTCATTTTACAGAATATTCGCTTGCATGTACTGGATTTTAGCAATGCCAAAATAACGAAGAAGAGACAACAGAAATTTCAGATGAATTCATCGATAAAATTATTGTACATCATAAAGAGAAAGTCTTTGGAGAGACAATACAACGAGTTGAAATTTATTACAAGATGATAGGACAAGTGCAGATTCCGAAATTGAGTCGTTCAGAGAGAGA
>JAZQMR010000164.1:0-2664 GCA_045543505.1 Acutalibacteraceae bacterium
CTCGCGGCCACGACGGCTAAGCTCAAATAAAGCTCTCCACTCTGGCAGCTACTCAGGTGTCTACCTTGAAAAACTCCATTTGCGCGTGTAGAATAGAAGCAATAGAGGAGTGATTACGCGATGCTAGGGAAAAACATCAAGGTGGTGATTGAGGGCTCCGCTTACGGCGACAAGGCACGATTTTGCGCACCACTGCACAAGGCGCACACGATAGCTCCGCTGAGCGGCTCATATAGCCGGACGGTGTATGTCATCTCCAACAAGCCGGTTGACAAGATTTTCAACGGGACAATCATAGCGATAGCGAAGAGAAAGCTAGACCAACGCGAACTTCTAGTTGTAGCGCCGACTGAGATGATCTACTACGCGCCAGAGATACGAAATCGCCTCTCGAGGATACACAACATTGGGCCATTTCGCTTGAGCTGCCTGTATGAGAAGTCCTGTGGCGCCGTAATTTTTAACGACAGCACCAAAGAGAGACATTTTTTGGTCATCAAGAACCAAAACGGCCGATATTGGGGCTTCCCAAAGGGGCATATTGAGGTCGGTGAGACCGAAGAGCAAACGGCTATCCGTGAGGTGAAGGAAGAAACCGGCCTGGATGTCACGATTCTCGACGGTTTTCGAAAGACTAGCGTTTACCGCCTCGTGGGGCATATCAAGAAAAAGGTCGTAATTTTTCTCGCCAAGTCCGACTCCCGCAAGGTTACCATTCAGGACAGCGAGATTGCCAACTACAAGTGGCTCAAAAAGGACGAGCTCTGCGATGCCCTCCGCAACCGCAATGACTTTAAAATCTTCGATGCCGCCCTTACTTGGCTCAAAGAAAGACAAATCTAAACTTGGAATTCAACTTTATAGCCTAAAAACACACGATTAATTTGTGTGTTTTTTCTTGAATTGCTTGACAAAGTAAAATCTCTGAGATATAGTTATAGCCATCTTATTATAGAAGGGTGGTGAATTCAACAATGATCAAGAAAACTCTATGTACAGTTTTTTCTGCTATGTTCCTGTTTGTGTCTATTCCAACATTTGCAGCTAGTTCTAAATATCAAAAAGAGAGCAAGCACTTCATATTGGACGTTGAAGATAAATATCTCAAAGGAAACATTTCCAACAAAAAACTGAAAAAGTGGCTCGACAAGCTCGACGCCCATTACGAAGCTCTCGAAGAGTTGTATGGCAAACCAGAGTCTACCCAAAAAATCAGAATAAAGAGCTCAGTCCTGGATGATGATGTATCATTTGGATATGATCACAGCGCCGATAGCGAGCCCTTTATTAGGTGGTGTGATGATAATAACAACAAGTATGATTGCGCTCGTTCTACATTAAAGCGTTTCGATCATGGCGACGAATCTTTGCCTGGCTCACTTTTATTTGCAATTTCTGATTTTTTCACCGGGGTGAACAGAAGCTATATTGGTTGGTGTTTTGATAGATATACTCTAGACCAGTTATCAGTAGGTTACCTGGCTGATTGCACCAACTCGAGACTAAGTAAGCCTAACGACGGTTTATATAGCAGCTCGCCTTCGTATACTGTTGACTCAATGGCTAGCAAATTTATAGAGCTGAAAGATAAAATTGGAAGTTGGGAACCGTTCAAAAAAGTTTTCAGGGCATTCTCGTCAGGTAGTATCGATGAGATCCGAGATTCTTTGTATACCTGTAAAAGCCACTCGAACGAGATGCACTGTTACTATAAAACGGGAAGTTTTTATCTAAATCCGCTTAGGCGTTTTAAAGCATTCATGAATGAGCTTTCTAAACAAGGCTACGCAGATGAAGTGAACAACCTGTTTACACCAGCACAAATGGATGCGATCGAAGATTACTTGAATCAAAAAGAATACTAAAAACAAAAAAAGAGATGGACCTAAGCTCCATCTCTTCTCTTTCTGGCGGAGAGGGGGGGATTCGAACCCCCGTGCGATTGCTCGCAAACTGATTTCGAGTCAGCCCCGTTATGACCACTTCGATACCTCTCCACAGGGTGTCAATCATTATAACTCAAGCTTGCTTAAAAGTCAATCGCTCCACTGGCGCAAAAACAGCTACAGATTGCGATAGTCCTCTTGCCTAGAGCACACTTGTAAGAAAACATTGAACCCAACGCTTAAACCGGTCGGTCCGTAGCTACAAAACAGGCGTACAAACCTAAAACAGAAGTCGCTGCTTTACTTAGACCCTTTAAACCTTAATATTTGCGTCATTTTGTGGCCAAACCCCGCAAGCTCAGCTAGTTCTTGAGCTATTTCCGGTGTCCAACAATACTTTATGGTCGTGGACAAACCTAGCTTTTTAGCACGTCTTTTCGCTGCTTCCTCATTGTGATACGTACACACCGGACCAACATCCGGCCAAGGAACATTCCAACAAGGCCCATCTTCTGCGATCGTGAAGTAAATTTGCCCACCGTTAACACTCTTCAAGTCTTCTAATTCCAGTTTCCGTATCGTCTCATTCATGATAACCAATAACCTTTCTTTTTATAAAAATAAGTAGGAGTGCCCAAAGAAAACATCTTAGAACGCCGCGAGGCGCCGAAGGCCCGCAGGGCCTTCGGCTAGCCCAGAACTCAACAAAGTTGAGCTCTGGGCCTCAAAGAAAAGATTATTTTCTTTGGCCTCGCGGCCAGGCCGGAACGCTCAAACA
>JAZQMR010000165.1:0-3998 GCA_045543505.1 Acutalibacteraceae bacterium
CTCACGTAGTGCGCGGCAGCGAGTACCTCTCGTCGACGCCAAAGTACAACCTTTTGTATGAGGCCTTCGGATGGGAGAAGCCCAATTACGTGCATTTGCCGCTCATCAACGGGAAAAATCCGGACGGCACTGTCTCTAAGCTCTCGAAGCGGCACGGTGCAACTGGCTTTGAGGACCTTGTTCAGCAGGGTTACTTGCCGCAGGCCATCGTCAACTACATCGCCCTACTGGGCTGGTGCCCCAAGGATAATCGCGAAATCTTTACCCTCGAAGAGTTAGTCGAGGCTTTCTCGATTGACGGAATTTGCAAGTCGCCTGCGGTTTTCGACTACGATAAGCTCAACTGGTTCAACGCCGAGTACATCCGCGCTATGTCCCTTGAGGACTTTACAAAACTCGCGATGCCCTACTTTAAATCCGTTATAAGCGATGAGCTCGACTGGGAAAAACTTGCAGCCATCCTTCAGCAGAGAGTCATAACCTTGACGCAAATTCCGGATATGATTGGCTTTTTCGCGCAGCTTCCGGATTACGACAAGGCAATCTTCGTCAACAAAAAAAGCAAAACGACATTGGAGAACGCGCCGGAACTACTAAAGGCCGCAACCGAGGAGCTAGCCACCTTGGACGCATGGAATCATGACACAATTCATGCTTGCTTGGTGGCCTTGGCCGAGAAGCTTCAAGTTAAAAACGGCACCGTCATGTGGCCCGTTCGAATCGCGGCTTCCGGCATGGCTGTGACCCCTGGTGGTGCAATCGAAATTTTGGATATACTTGGTAAGGAAGAATCCTTACGGCGATTAAAACTTGGCCTTGAGAAGCTTGCGTAATTTAAACAGACTCGCTGGAGTGCCTGCCATTAAAGTTTGAAGTGACATCAAACAATAGGGCGCCGCGAGGCGCCGAAGGCCCGCGGGGCCTTCGGCCCACCAAAAGCGCAACTTCCTTGGGCTCTTGGTTACAACGAAAATAAAAATTTATTTTCGTTGGCCTCGCGGCCCGCGCTGAGCTAAGAAACCAGCATTAAAACCTCAAGCAGGGCACTCCAACTCTAAAAGGAAAAAAGGAGCACGAAAACTATGGCTGACGAAAAAATATTTACCTCGGAGGAGCAGACCGAGGAGAACAACAACTTTATAAAGGACATCGTCAAGGAGGACATTAAGCCGGGCGGACGCTGCTACGGTGAGAAAATTCACACAAGGTTCCCACCCGAACCCAACGGCTACTTGCACATCGGGCACGCCAAGGCCATCTGCATCGACTTCGGCATGGCGGAGAAATTCGGCGGCATCTGCAACCTGCGCATGGACGACACCAACCCGACCAAGGAGGACGTGGAGTACGTCGACGCGATAAAGGAGGACATCAAGTGGCTGGGCTTCGACTGGGAGGACCGCTTCTACTTCGCCTCCGACTACTTCGAGGACATGTACAACTTTGCCTGTGAGCTCATCGAGAAGGGCCTTGCTTACGTCTGCGAAATGACACCGGAAGAGGTAAAGGCCAACCGTGGTGACTTAAAGAATCCGGCTGTGAGTTACTTTAGAGACAGGCCAATTGCGGAGAGTTTAGACTTGTTCAAGAGGATGCGCGCTGGCGAGTTCGAGGAGGGCAAGATGACGCTTCGTGCGAAAATCGACCTGGCCTCGGGTAACTTCAACATGCGCGACCCCGTGCTGTACCGAATCAGCCACTCGCGCCACCACCGCACCGGCGACGCCTGGTGCATCTACCCGATGTACGACTACGCGCACCCAATCGAGGACGCGATGGAGTGCATCACCCACTCGCTCTGTTCGCTCGAGTTCGAGGACCATCGCCCGCTCTACGAGTGGGTCATCAACAACATAAGCGCCCCGTCGAAGCCTCGCCAAATCGAATTCGCGCGTCTTGGCATCAACCACACCATCATGAGCAAACGAAAGTTGCGCACCCTCGTCGAGAAAGGCTTCGTTAGTGGCTGGGACGACCCTCGCATGCCAACCCTTTCTGGCCTTAGACGACGTGGCTACACTCCGGCCTCAATCCGGAATTTCTGCGAGAGAATCGGCATCTCCAAGGTAAATAGCACCGTCGACTACGGCTTTTTGGAGCATTGCCTGCGCGAGGACCTGAATCAAAATGCGCAGCGAGTTATGGCTGTTTTGCGCCCGGTGAAGCTGATCATCACGAATTATCCCGAGGACAAAATCGAAACTTTCGAAGTCGAGAATAACCCGAATCGGCCGGAAGATGGCACCCGCGAGATTACCTTCTCAAGAGAGCTGTTCGTCGAGGCGGACGACTTTATGCAAGAGCCTGCAAAAGGTTACTTTAGGCTTTTCCCGGGCAATGAGGTCCGCCTGAAGAGCACGTACATTGTGCGCTGCACCGGCTGCAAGACCGACGAAAATGGGAACGTCCTCGAAGTTTACGCTGAGTACGACCCGGCGACGCGCGGCGGCAACACTCCCGACGGTAGAAAAGTCAAGGGCACGATTCACTGGGTGGACGCGAAAACGGCTCTGGACGCTGAGGTTTGCCTGTATGATAATTTGTTCACGGTGGCCAACCCCGAGGGCGGCGACGGCGATTTTATCGATTATGTCAACCCAAACTCCTTAGAAATTTTAACGGGTTGTAAAGTTGAGAAAAGCCTTGCAAACGCCACTGCACCGGCCCATTTTCAATTCATGCGGCTTGGCTATTTCTGCGTGGATAACGTCGACAGCAAGCCCGGCCATCTCGTTTTCAACAGGGCGGTTTCCTTGAAGGACGGCTTTAAGAAAACTCAAAAATAGAATCGAAAATATAAAAAGAGCTCTGTACATTGATTGTTACAGAGCTTTTTGTTTTGTTTTTGCTTGTATAATTAATTTCTGACTTTGTGCCGGCCGCGAGGCCAAAGAAAATAAAAATTTATTTTCTTTGTGTCCAAGAGTGCAACAAAGTTGCGCTCTTGGATGGCGGAAGGCCCTTTGTGGGCCTTCCGCGCCTCGCGGCGCCCCTAGCACTTGAAGCCTCCACCTTTTATTCATACAAAGCACACAGGCTCAGCCAAAAAGACCTCATCATAGTGCGAACTTAGCGCTTCTTTGCATTTGATGGCTTGCAGTTCATCCTCGAAGATGCCGAAAACTGCAGAGCCCGAGCCACTCATAGAGGTGTTTAGGGCACCGTGCTGAGTCAATAAAAATTTGATTTTCTCTATCTCCTCGAGGGCCAAGACCTCCTCGAAGCGGTTGTGTAAAGACCTTGCGACTCCGTGCAAATTGTTCGCGTTTATCGCAGCGATTATGTTTCTAGAGGAGGTATTTTTACTTGAGGCGCTCGCGTCAGAAGCCTCATAGGCGGCCCTCGTTGAGATGGCTATGTTCGGTTTAACGATGACGAAGTGACATTTAGGTATGGACGGCAAAACCTCGAGTGTTGTGCCGGTGCCGGTCGCGAGCATAGTGCCGCCGTGCACGCAGAAAGGAACATCCGCGCCAATTTTTTCACCGAGTGCGGCGAGCTCATCTTTAGAAAAGTTGGTGGCAAAGAGCTGATTAAGCGCGTTCAAGACGGCCGCGGCATCCGTGCTTCCTCCCGCGAGGCCGGCACAGATGGGAATGCGCTTCCTTATGTGAATGTCTATCCCGGGGTTGCAAATGTTCGTGTGCTCGAAGAAGGCCTGCGCCGCAAGGTAGGCGGTATTACTTTTGAGCGGGCCAGGAATCGGCGTGCTGCATGTCAGGTTGATGTTTCCATGCTTGGTCCGCGTGACGGTAACGGTATCGCACAGGCTCACGGTTTGCATGACCATCTCAACTTCGTGATAGCCATCCTCGCGACGGCCCAAAATGTCCAGATATAAATTTATCTTTGCCGGGGCGTTGACTGTAATTTTCATGGTACTCCTTTTTTGGGAGTGCCTCAAGTGAGCATTTTCCATTGGCTTAGCTGCCAACCCGGGCCGCGAGGCCAAAGAAAATATTATTTTCTTTGTGGCCCAGCGCTCAACGTTGTTGAGC
>JAZQMR010000166.1:0-2662 GCA_045543505.1 Acutalibacteraceae bacterium
ATTTTACGCTTTATATTTGAGTCCAATTAAGTAAATTTTTACTCAACTTTATTTTTTACTTTGCGCGAATTTATAAACATGTTAATTTATGAAAATTTAAAAATAAAAAAATCAAAACGCCCGCTAAAACTGAGCTTTAGTCAGGCGTGTTTTTAATTTAATTTTGGTGATAGCTCGAAGCAAGCTCTAGTGACGCCGCGAGGCGCCGGAGGCCCCGGTAGGGCCTTCGCCCACCCCCGAGCTCAACAAAGTTGAGCTCGGGGGTACAACGAAAATAAAATTTATTTTCGTTGGCCTCGCGGCCAGCGCTAAGCTTTTAACAAGAATGGAACTTTCAAATTGAGCACTCTCGATTTTTCACTTCCGCTTTGTGGCAAAGAAGAAATCGATTCCTTGGTTGTAGTTGTGGAAAATAATGTTCGACAGCTTTTTCGAGTGTGCAAAGAAGTGGCTTTGTGTGTACATGGGATAAAAAATCACGTTGTCGTTGAGATATTTTTCAGCGCTGACGAGATGTTTTATCGAGTCTTTTGGCGTTGAGGAAAGCGCCGCATTAAGCGTTTTGTCATACTCAAGACTTGAAAGATTAGCGACGTTTTTTTTGTTTTCAGACTTAAATGAGTTTAAGAAGTCGAGTGCGAAAGAACTATCGACTGAGAGCGGCAAAAATGCAATTTGATAACTCGTCGAGGCGATGCGCGACTTCAAGGCCTTCTCGGAGACCGGCTCCATGTTGAAGTAGTAGCCAAGCGTGCCGTTGAGATTTTCGAGCATGTTGCTAACGATCGTCTTGACTGTAGGCGAGTCCAAGCAGAGAATCGTCACGTTGGGCAGGCTTTTTAGCTTCAATTGAGCCAAGCCGTCCTCAAAGTATTTTTTCGCGTGAGGGTCTTGCTTGAAGTACAAATTGTTTCCGGCTACGTCTCTGAGGTTTTGCCCGTTAGCCGTGAGGCCATCCAGCACGATATCATTAGCCACCTCGCAGTTTTCAGGTAGCGTCGACAACATATGCTCGCGATTTAGCGCAGCAACAAGACCCTTCCTGACGTTTAAGTTCGAGAAAAGAGCGTCCGCAGTATTGAAGGAGAGGCCCCACAACGTGTCCTTAAAGGAGGTCAGTGGGAGATTTTCTCTCTTGGCAAGTTCTATTTGAGCCTCGGGCAGTAGTGCCGCATCGAGCGTTGAGTTCTTAATGAGACTGACCGCGTCCGATGTGTCCTTTCCGATGGTAAACGCTATGCCCGCGGGCACCGGCACGTTCTTGCCGCGGTAATTCTCGTTACTCGCAAGATTCAGCGTGTTGTAGTGGTCCCAGCCATAGCGCGCCTTGACGCGAAACGCGCCGTTGCCCATGATGGTGCTCGACTCCAGGCCATATTGACCGTTAGTTTGCTCGAAGAAGGCCTGGTTGCAAGGCATTGTCGGCGGTGTCGCAAGGAGCGCAAGAAAGTTCTCAACCGGGTACTCGAGTTCGATCATAAGCGTGTGAGTGTCAACGGCAGCCACCCCCAACGAGGATGCAGGAGCCTCGTTAATGTGTACTTTACGTGCATTTTTTATGCAATAGAGTGTGTATGCCTTGGGTGAGTTTGTATAGCTGTTGAGCGCGCGCTGGAGTCCAAAAACGAAGTCAGGCGCCGTAACTGGAGTTTTATCGCTATCCGACCAGCAAGCATCCTCACGCAAGTGGAACGTGTAGGTAAGGCCATCGTCGGACACCTCCCACGAGCGCGCAACACCAGGCTTTATTTCACCGTTCGCATCAAGCCGAACCAGCCCCTCGAAAATATTCATAACGACAATGTTCGAGGAGATATCCGTGCAAATTTGCGGGTCAAGCGTCCGCGGTTCTGCATCGAGATTGTATTTTATAGTCTGGTTCTCCGGCGCGTTTTTGTCCTTTTTACACCCAGAAATAGAAAAAAACATCACTACGCACACAATAACAGAAAGAATCTTTTTTATCATGGCCACTCCCATATGTAGATTTTTGCAAGCTACCTTAATAGTATCACATCTTAGCTGACATTTAACAGTGAGAGAATTTTTTTGCCCGGACTTGTGCTGGGTTCTTTTTATCGCTTTTTGATAAATGCACAAAAATGCTTGTGTTTAATGTGATATGTGCCACAATTTAAAATGTGACAACCCACAAATAATATCGTATTTTAAGGAGGTGTTAATGTGTTTTTTTACAAGTGGCAACTGAAATAGTAATTAAAATGGAGAACGCTTTTTATCATTGGTTCTCCCGTATGTAAATCTTCTTTGTAAGTTTCGCTAGAATCTATTCACATAAAGGCACGATATGGCTAAATATCTTATCGCGGCATTCGACCAAAAAGAAACTAATAACTAAAATACATGTAGTTTTTAGTTTTGAAAAATTCCCTCTAAAACTTCATCTTTCTGCAAGAAAGCGCCATGACGCGCCACAAGGAAAAAGAATGTCAACCAGCTAGACCGTGTCGTCAATAAAGTTTTTAGCCAAAGAGCGATGCATCTAATTTGAACTGTCGCGACAAAAGATGCAACATTTTTTACGTAACGAGCGGCTATACCGCGCCATTTCTTAAGGTGCAAAAATGCATTTTTAACAAGATGACGAAGTTTATAGGGGGGCTTATCATAGTCATAACTACGGTCGGCCATCAAATATTCA
>JAZQMR010000167.1:0-1626 GCA_045543505.1 Acutalibacteraceae bacterium
TTTATTTTCTTTGGCCTCGCGGCCGGCCAGGGAGCGCTCAACCAAAAAGAAAGCGCTAAATTAGGGCACTCCTTGATCGCAGAGGAGTGCAAATATCATGCTATGTGTGGAAAAATTTAAGGTCGGTCCGCTCGAGACAAATTGCTACTTGTTGATCGATGCGGCTACGAAAAAGGCTGCAATCATCGATCCGGGCGGGGTTTCCTCCGAGCTGGATGAGAAAATTTATGCCATCGGTGCCGAGAACGTCGAGTACATCTTTATGACGCACGGCCACTTCGACCACATCCGCAAGGCCACAAGGTACAAGCAGCTTACCGGCGCAAAGTTGGCCATCGGTGTTAATGAAGCGGACTTCACCAAGGACAGGCGCCTCAACTTGTGTCGCGTAGCGTTGGCGCCTTTTGAGGCTGATGTTCTACTCAAGGATGGCGATATAATTCACCTCGGCGAGACGAAATTAAAGGTCCTTGAAACGCCTGGGCATACAGTCGGTGGAGTTTGCCTCGTCGCAGAGGATTGTATTTTTACTGGAGACACCCTCATGCGCGGCACGGTCGGGCGCTGTGACCTCGCTACCGGCGACATGACTCAGATGATGCGCTCGATTGAAAGGCTTTTGGCGTTGAGCTGCGACTACAAGATTTATCCCGGGCACGGCCCCGAGGCGACCTTGCGCGATGAAATGGAAAATAATGTCTACTTTCGCCGCGGATGAATATATTTTAGTGAGTGGGCGTGTGTCCGCTCAGATTTTTGAGTAAGAGACGGAGTGCCACAGGTTAGTTCTAGTGGGGCCCCCCGAGGCACCACAGGCCCCGGAGGGGCCCTCGGCCCGCCCATAGCACAACTTCGTTGGTCTATGGGCCATAAAGAAAATAATATTTATTTTCTTTGGCCTCGCGGCCCGCGCTGAGCTGAGATAAAGTGGCACTCCTCAAAGAGAAAGGGATTGGGTTGGTTATGACAATTTTCGAGAACTACTACGAGAAGGACGCGTGGACTTTAAAGAGCATCAACGAGAAGGCCGCTCGAGAGCCAAAAGAGTTCATCGACTACATAGAAGGTACCTTCAAGAAGCAAATCAAAGAGACCGTCGACCTCATTGAGAAGCGGCAGCCGGAGTGCAAAATTTTGATGCTTGCAGGGCCGTCCTCGAGCGGCAAGACAACTACGGCAACGATGCTCAAGGATGAGCTCAACCGGCGCAACATTTGGACGACGATGATTTCGCTAGACGACTTTTATGTTGGTGTTGCCAAGTTGCCGCTGCTTGAGGACGGCTCCAAGGACTTCGAGTCGATAAAAGGCCTGGATATGAAGCAGCTGAAAAATGCCATAAAAGGCATCGTTTATGACGGCTTTTGCGATATGCCCACATATGACTTCTCGAGAATGGCGCCGTCTACGCAGAGAAAGCAGATAAAAGTGCCCGAGAACGGCATTATAATCATCGAAGGCATCCACGCGCTGAACCCCGTCATCACTGAGGATTTGCCGAGCGAGAGCGTGTTTAAAATTTATGTCAGCGTCGAAAATGGCGTAGAGTTGGACAATGGTTCAGTGCTTTCCTCGACTGAAATTCGCATGACCCGACGCGTGCTAAGAGACTTCTATTTTCGCGAT
>JAZQMR010000168.1:0-6131 GCA_045543505.1 Acutalibacteraceae bacterium
GGCCGCGAGGCCACCGAAAATAATATTTATTTTCGGTGTGTGCAAGAGCACAATGTTGTTGTGCTCTTGCACGGCCGAAGGCCCCAACGGGGCCTTCGGCGCTTCGCAGCGCCCTGCGGTTCGATTAAATTTATATTTATCGTGATAAATTTCGTTGCCAATTCCAAGCGTCGAGGCACATTTTTTCGAGGTCAAATTGAGTTTTAAAGCCGAGCTCTTTTTCGGCTTTTTTTGTGCTTGCATAGACAACTGGGAGGTCACCAGGACGGCGAGCTCCGATTTTATGATTGACTTTTTGTCCGGAGACGTTCTCGAAAGTTTGTATCAGCTCCAGGACGCTGTAGCCTTTTCCGGTTCCGAGATTGTATATTTCAAGGGTCCCGGTTGAGGCTAACATTTTCTCAAAGGCTTTAAGATGGCCTCTCGCGAGGTCGACAACGTGGATGTAGTCGCGGATGCAAGTGCCATCTGGAGTGTTATAATTGTCGCCAAACACGGTCAGCTGCGGTAACTTTCCAACGGCAACCTGCGAAATGTATGGCATAATATTGTTCGGAATACCTCGCGGATTTTCCCCGATGAGGCCGCTCTCGTGCGCGCCGATCGGATTAAAATAGCGAAGAATCGTTATGCTCCAGGTGGAGTCCGCTGTATGGAGGTCCTTTAGCATCTCCTCGATGAAATATTTCGTCCGGCCGTACGGATTAGCAACATTGCCCGTCGGCATCTCCTCGCTGTACGGCGCCACGGAACTGTCTCCATACACTGTTGCCGAGGAGCTGAAAATCAAGCTCTTTACGCCGAATTTTTTCATCACTTCGCAGAGCGCAATTGTACCGTTGACGTTGTTGTCAAAGTAAAGCAGCGGCTCTCGGCACGACTCGCCAACCGACTTTAGTCCAGCGAAATGAATAACCACGTCGATGTGATTTTCCTCGAAAATTTGCTCCAAGGCTACTTTGTTGCGAATGTCAGCTTTATAAAATTTGGGGCGCTTCTTTGTGATCTTTTCAATTCTATCAAGGACATCCGCGCTGCTATTGCAAAGATTGTCCTCGATGATGACCTCGTGGCCGGCCGCCTGCAGCTCCACGCACGCGTGGCTGCCTATGTAGCCTGTGCCGCCAGTTACAAGTATGTTAGCCAAAATTCCAACTCCTTTTTGTGCAAGTTCTGAACTGAGCAGGGCCGCGAGGCCACCAGACCTTCGGTCTGGTGTGGCGAAGCTCCACTTTGTGGAGCTTCGCTGGCCAGTTTGACTTTGTCAAACTGTCGCCTCGCGGCCCGCTCGCAGCTATAAATTTAAAATTATATTAAAAACCGCGGCAAATACTCAATTATCATGTAGCAAATGATAAGCAAGGTCACAGCTCTGCGGTTCGTGCCGCCATGCTTAGCCATTTTTTCGGCGAGCAGCCTGTTATCATTTTCGCACAAGGTCTTAATTTTCCGAATTTTAGAGCAACAACTCTTAAAATACAGCCGATTAGCAAAAAGACCAGAAAAAAGCATTATAACGAACTGTATAATTTTTATTAGCGAAGGGACGATGAGTAAAAACTGCTGTGCAGCCGGCAAGAGCGTTATTTGAGCGATGAGCTCGTTACTTTTGCTCACGGTAAAGTCAGCTGTTGAGGTTATACCGACCGTCGTGTAGAGTGGGGATAAAATTTGCGGTACATAAACGAACTCAATAAAAGAAGCTAAAATCATGAGCGACATCAAAGCAGCTGTTATAGCGACACCGATTTTATATAACTTTCTGTATAAAAACCAGCCGCCGGAGAATAAAAACGCAGCGAAATTGAATCGACTTTTGTTTTTCTCATGAATCTTCTTGAACAGCGGCAAATAATACAGTAGATTAATCTTGACGTATTGCGCGAACTCGGAGATTTTTATGTCATCGATTTTTTCATCCTTGTCCAAGGCACTCAGCGGGTCAAGTGCCGGTGGGATTGGGATTTCATAAAATCTTGAGTTAGCATCTTTTTGCAGCAAAGGCATGCCGCAATTACTACAAAAAAGTGCATTACCTGGGTTCTCGTTAAAGCACCGCGGACATTTATTCACCTCTGTGACAGGTGAGTTTTCATCACCTTTTTGAGTGTTATTGACTGATGAACTTTGGTAAGCGAAGCTCGTACCATGCCTGTCGGAGTATGTGCACTTCCCTTGAGTTTCGTAGCAAGCTCTATGGTAAGGCGCACCGCATTCCGGGCAAACGACAATATCATCACTTTGATTAAAATCAGCACCGCAGACTTGGCATTTGCCATAATATTTGAAATCTTTCATGCTCGTCTCCTTAACGCGTTTCGCTGTCAAGTTAAATTTTACAGAATTGCGCCGGCATTATCAACTAGAAGTTTGCGGGGAGTGCTCTAATTTGGAGCTAGCTGCGTCGGCCGCGAGGCCAAAGAAAATAAACTTTATTTTCTTTGTGGCCCATAGCTCAACATTGTTGAGCTATGGGCTGGCCGAAGGCCCTTCGGGCCTTCAGCGCCTCGCGGCCAATGTGGATTTCCAAAATATAATTATCAATTAGGGAACTCGCCTCAAATTTCGAAAGCTTGCAAATTCTATTGACAAAGCAAATGTTTCTTAATAATATTTGAAAAGGGATTTTCATATATCGAGAATACATATCAGAGAATAGCTTAGCACGGCTGTTTTGTCAATGAAATTCCGACATTATAACAACTTTACTAACGGGGCATAAATTGGTTATGTCACCAAAATTTGTCAAGGAGAAATAGTTATGGCCTTAGAAAAAATAAAAAAAATATTGAGCGAGCAATTTTCCGTGGATGAAAGTACCATCACGCCGAGCACCGACATCGCTGAGGACTTGGGCGCCGATTCGCTGGACGTCGTCGATATCATGATGTCCATCGAGGATGAGTTTGAGATGGAAGTACCAGACGAAGCAATTGATAGCATCAGAACTGTCGGCGAGTTGGTCGACTTTATAAAGAAAAACAAGTAATTGAGTATATGAAAATTTAGCAGTGCCAGTGACGGGAACAAAATGTAGGTGCGGTTCAATATGTATTTTGCTATAAAAGTTGTATTCAGTAGTAGCATAAAGCTAAAACAGTATTTAGTTCACAATTAAGTAAAATTTTGACCATATTACTTTATGTGAGAAGTTCTGATGCATGCTTTTTCTAAAAAGTTAGAGTGACTACATTGGGGTTGTCACTGAGCTTTGATTATAAGAAAGGCATCTATTTTGGCGGCGGAGGGCAAAATGCAAGAAAACATCGTAGTAAAAGGTGCGAAAGAGCACAACCTCAAAAATATCGACGTAACCATCCCGCGGGACAAGCTGGTCGTGATTACAGGCTTGTCTGGATCAGGTAAGTCGTCGCTTGCATTTGATACCATCTATGCGGAGGGTCAGCGCCGGTATGTTGAGTCACTTTCGTCTTATGCAAGGCAATTCTTGGGACAAATGGAAAAGCCAGCTGTTGACAGCATAGACGGCTTGTCGCCAGCGGTTGCCATTGACCAGAAAACCACCTCGAAAAATCCGCGCTCAACCGTGGGTACCGTCACCGAGATTTACGACTATTTGAGGCTGTTGTATGCTCGAATCGGCGTGCCGCATTGTCCAATTTGCGGCAGAGAAATAAAGCAGCAAACCGTCGACCAAATCGTTGACCGCGTTATGAATCTTGGCGAAGGTACGAAGCTACAACTTTTGGCGCCGATTGTACGTTCGCGTAAGGGCGAGCACGTAAAAGAGCTGGAAAATGCGCGTAAGAGTGGCTTTGTGCGTGTGCGCGTGGATGGCAATATCTACGACTTGGCCGAGGAAATTAATCTCGAGAAAAACAAAAAGCACACCATTGAGATTGTGGTGGATCGCCTTGTCATCAAGGAGGACATTCGCTCGAGGCTCGCGGATTCCATCGAGACGGCAAGTTCGCTCTCGGATGGCCTCATTATCGCCAGCATCGTCGACGGCGAGGACATTTTGTTCTCGCAAAACTATGCCTGCCCCGAGCACGGCGTGAGCATCGAGGAGCTGACGCCACGGATGTTCTCCTTTAACAACCCGCACGGCGCCTGCAAAAAGTGCATGGGTCTCGGCGTTTTCATGCGCATCGACCCGGAACTTATCTTTCCGGACAAAAATTTGTCCATCAATCAGGGCGCGATAAAGGCCTACGGCTGGTCTTCGGACGGTGCCACCAGCTTTGCGAGGATGTATTACGAGGGCCTCGCTAAGAAGTATAATTTCTCGCTCGACACGCCCGTCAAGGACCTTCCAGACGAGATCGTCGACATCCTCCTTTACGGCTCGAGGGGCGAGAAAATGAGCGTTGTGCGTGAGAGCGAGAAGGCTAAATTCTCCTACAATGCGGCGTTTGAGGGCATCATCAACAACCTCGAGCGACGCTATCGCGACACGCAAAGCACCTTCGCGAAGGCTGACATTGAATCGTATATGAGCGCGATTCCTTGCGACAGCTGCCACGGCGACCGCCTGAGCCCCGAGAGCCTTGCCGTGACTGTGGGCGGCCTCAACATCAGCGAGCTTTGTCACCGGTCTGTCATCAAGATTTTAGACTTTGTGAACGACCTCAACTTGACCGAGAAAGAACAACTCATTGCCGACGAAATCCTCAAGGAAATTCGCGAACGTCTGGGCTTCTTAAAGAGCGTCGGCCTTGAATATTTGACTCTGGCGCGTGAGTCGGGCACACTCTCCGGTGGAGAAAGTCAACGAATTCGCCTCGCGACCCAAATTGGATCCTCACTGATGGGTGTTTTGTACATCCTGGACGAGCCAAGCATCGGCCTGCATCAGCGCGACAACGACAAACTCCTCGCTACGCTGAAACGCCTTCGCGACCTCGGCAATACGGTGATTGTCGTGGAGCACGACGAGGATACGATGTACGCGGCGGATTATATTGTGGACGTCGGGCCGGGCGCGGGCGTGCATGGCGGCGAGGTCGTCTGCAGCGGGGATATTCACGCGATTAAGAGTTGCAAGGGCTCCATCACAGGGCAGTATTTGAGTGGCAAACGCGCCATCGAGGTGCCTAAACTTAGACGCAAGGGTAACGGCAAAAAGTTGAAAATTCTCGGCGCAAGTCAGAACAACTTGAAGGACGTCGACGTTGAGATCCCTCTTGGGAAGTTCGTCTGCGTGACCGGCGTTTCTGGCTCGGGTAAGTCTTCGTTGATTAACGAGATTTTGTATAAGAGTCTGGCGGCGCAACTTAACGGCTCGCGCAAAAAGCCCGGCAAACACAGGAAAATTACAGGCATTGAGAACCTCGACAAGATAATTGACATAAATCAGGCGCCCATCGGCCGCACGCCGCGCTCGAATCCGGCGACTTACACCGGCGTCTTTACGGATATCCGCGAGCTATTTGCCTCTACGAACGACGCTAAAATGAAGGGCTTTAAGAGTAGTCGCTTTTCCTTCAACGTCAAGGGCGGCCGCTGCGAGGCGTGCCAGGGCGACGGGCTCATCGAGATCGAGATGCACTTTCTGCCCGACATCTATGTGCCTTGCGACGTCTGCAAGGGCAAGCGCTACAACCGCGAGACCCTCGAGGTGCGCTACAAGGACAAGTCCATTCACGACGTCCTCGAGATGACCGCCGAAGAGGCGGCTAGTTTCTTCTCGAACATCCCGAAAATCTCCAGAAAACTACAGACGCTCTGCGATGTTGGCCTCGGTTATGTAAAACTCGGGCAGGCTGCAACAACCCTCTCTGGTGGCGAGGCGCAACGCGTAAAATTAGCCACGGAACTCTCAAAGCGAGCCACCGGCAAGACGATTTATGTCCTCGACGAGCCGACTACGGGCCTTCACATCGCGGATGTGCACAAGCTGATTGAGGTCCTGCAACGCTTCGTCGACGCCGGTAACACCGTGCTGGTCATCGAGCACAACCTCGACCTCATAAAGACCGCCGATTATATAATTGATTTGGGCCCAGAGGGCGGCGACAAGGGCGGGGAAATCGTTGCGAAAGGCACGCCCGAGGAGGTTTGTGCGGTTGAAGGTTCATATACCGGCAATTACTTGAAGAAATTTCTATCTGCTGCGAAAAAGTAGGTTGATAGGTTTAATGACCAGAGGCTAGCAGCTAGTGGCGCCG
>JAZQMR010000169.1:0-4992 GCA_045543505.1 Acutalibacteraceae bacterium
AAAGACTGAAGATTATGAAAACGAGCTTTCAAAAATCTCGCAAGCCTTATCTAATGTAGAAAAAGAAATTTCAACCCTGGTGCAAGCTCTTTCTGGCGCACAAGATTCCCCTGCACAAAAGTACATCACTGAAAAGATAAACAGCCTTGACGTCGAAAAAACGCAATTACTGCAAAAGAAAGATGAGCTCGAAAATCTGCTTAAGAATCAAGGTTTATCTCAACTTGAGTTTAACAATGTGAAAAAATTAGCGTTATCTTTTGGCAGGACTTTCGACGCCATGGACATTGAACAAAAACGAAAAGCGCTGAGAACTCTTGTAAATAAAATCGTGTGGGACGGCGAAAACGTTCGCTTGTATCTATTCGGCTCAACTGACGATAAGTTGCCAGCGAGAATGATAGACACCTTTAAGCCACAATGTGAGGATAGCAAAAGCAATCGTGCTTATCTTTTGCAACATCGATTCCAACGCAAATCATAAAGATTCTCACCAAAAGCAATAATTTGATGCTGTTTAGAACCATAGAGCATTTTGTTTTTGTAGTCTCATTCTAAATAAACCGTCTGGCGATAGAAGGAAACAGACCAATCCACAACACCTCTAACAGTGTAGTATGGTCCTTAAATAGGGACTTTAAAAACTACTACTCTAATACAAGCAGGATGTAGTGTCGCAAGTCAGAATTCACGCCTTCGACGGTGAAGGTCTGGCTTTTGTTTTTTAGCGAAGTATGAGTGCCTTCATAGCACACTTCTGAGTACACAGGATAAGCGTCAGAGTAGTATTGACACGCCTGCACAGAACGATCAACTAAACGCTGAATTCGCTCTCGGCTTTTATCAAAGGCGATATCATATCCTACAATCTGTCGCTTATCTCTGCTTACAAGTGTCAATGACGTAAACTTTGTTTTTTCTCTCGAGGAAACTGTACAATTCATCCATTTCGATGACGTTAACCCGCGAATTTGGAGTCTCTTTTAGCTCAATATTTTTCGCATATTTCCGAATCCAATACAGGCACATATTTTTCCCGATTCCCGGAATCCGGCCAACTGCTCGGCAGCTATTTCCCTCCAAACATAATTTTATCGCCTGCCTTTTTACATCATCGCAATACCCCCTATTACTCCCTTTTTTAGGGGCTGGCGTATATACTTTTCCGCAGACTTTGCGTTTGTATTTTTGACTGCCGGCCGCTGTTTTTCCGGCTTTTATTTGATTATTTTCAGCGTGACAATGTTTACATTTCATAGCGCTAGTATATCACAAATGTTTCTATAGGGCACTCCCTTTACTTTAAAAACTTCTCAACTAGTCTTTTCCCAAAGCTTCTGCCATCAAAGGTAATGAGCTCAACTTTTTCCTTGGCGCAAGCGACTTCTACGGATTCGCAACCAGACAAATTCATCACATTGTTGCCGTCTATGTTTAGGAAAATGCCCCTGTCCTCCCCCGCCTCCGCCTTGATAATAATGGGATGCGCGTTGGAGAAAACTATCGGCTTTGCGAACATCGCATGCGGGCAAACCGGCGTCAAAAGCACACAATCTAGTGTTGGGTCAACTATGGGCCCCCCCGCCGACAAAGAGTATGCCGTAGAGCCCGTCGCGGTGGCAAGTATCGTTCCGTCCGCGCGGTAAGAGCACACCTCGTTGTTGGCTAAAAAGACAGAAAAATCTATAATTTTTGTGCGTTCGCCCTTTGAGATGACCGCATCGTTGAAGGCGATAAACCTTTTCTCCTGGCCATTCTTGTACGCGGTTACCTCCAAAAGGCCTCTCTTTTGAACGCGATAATCTCCCTGTACAAGCTGTTCTAACTTGTCAAGATCATTCCTCTCGAGGCCAGCTACAAAGCCAAGCCTGCCAAAATTTATCCCCAAAATCGGCTTAGAAAGTTTTGCAGCATGCTTCGCAAAGTGAATAATCGTACCGTCGCCGCCAATCGTCAAGACCACATCGCATGGAGAAATTACCTCGTTCACACCGCTTCTAAACGTTGCATCCTCGCCACTAAGCGCCCGTTCATACTTTTTGCTCGTGAAAACTTCTGCACCAAGCCCATTCAGTCGCGTAATGACGTCCCTTGTGTAGTCGAAAACTCCCGGTTTAATCGGATTTACAAAAATCGCTACCCTCATACATCTAGCTCCTCGTGGGATCGCCGCACTAAGCTCTCCACTTCTACCTCGCAACGGTTTGTCGCATCCTCAGCGCAAGGCGATTTCTCTAGGTAAATGAGATACTCGATGTTTCCCTTAGGGCCCTTTATGGGCGAGAAGTCGAGGCCCATAATGTTAAATCCCGCACGCAAGACAAACTCGCAGATCTCCCTCACAACAGCCACATGAACTTTCGCGTCGCGAACAACACCATTTTTTCCGACATTCTCGCGTCCGGCCTCAAATTGCGGCTTTATGAGGCACACCGCCGTAGCACCCTCCGCCATGAACTTCCTCGCGACCGGCAAAACCAACTTTAGCGAGATGAACGACACGTCCACGCTGAAGAAATCTAACTCGTCGGGCACCGCGTTCTCATCGATATATCGAATGTTCGTGCGCTCCAGATTCACCACGCGCAGATCATTGCGCAACTTCCAATCGAGCTGCCCATAGCCCACATCAACCGAGTAGACTTTTCTTGCACCGTTTTGCAACATACAATCCGTAAAGCCACCCGTCGAGGCCCCGATATCCATCGCAACTTTTCCATTTAAGTCGATGCCAAATGCCTTTATCGCCTTCTCGAGCTTTAGTCCGCCGCGACTCACATAGGCAACTTGCGGCGTCCGCACCTCCAGGCGCACGTCGTCCTTGTACATCGTGCCGGGCTTGTCGGACTTTTGCCCCTCGACGTAAACATCGCCCGCCATGATTAGCGTCCGCGCCTTTTCGCGGCTTGTCGCCAGCCCTCGCTCGAAGAGCAGCACATCCAACCGTTTTTTACTTATCAAGTCGACCAACTCTCCGTGAAATAATCTCCGTCATGCCCTGCGCGTCGAGGCCCAACTTGCGTAAGGACTCGTCCACCGTGGCGTGCCGCACAAATTGCTCATCGATCGCCGCAATCTCGAAGTGCCCCTTGTAGCCGGCAGCAACGAGCCTATAACTAAAGCTCTCCCCCACGCCGCCGGTCAGCATGCCCTCCTCGAAGAAAAACACATTTCTAAAGCGTTTCGCCACCTCGAGCGCACCAGCATCAATCGGCTTAATTTGGTTCAGCTTTACGATACAAGTATCCAGGCCCTTTTGCGCGAGCGCCTCCCTTGCAAGGCACGCCTCCGAGAACAGCCGTCCGTAGGTGATTATCGCGGTCTCGCAGCTTTTGTCGCCGTACACATCAAAAGCCTCTCCACTGCAAGTAAAGTCCGCCGGCCGATATCGCTGGCCACCCTTTGGATACCTTACCGCAGTCACGCCCGGCGCCTCGTAGGCGGCCTTCTCCAACATCGGCGCGAGTTCCTCAAAGAAGCTCGCCGAAAACATCGTGACGTTCGGGATGGCATTCAAAAAGGAAACATCGAACACGCCCTGATGCGTCTCGCCGTCATCGCCCACGACGCCAGCGCGGTCTATGGCCAACACAACCTTAAGATTCTGCAAAGCCGCGTCGTGAATTATCTGGTCATAGCTCCGCTGCAAGAAGGTCGAATTCACTGCGAAAATCGGAATCATCCCGCCGGCCGCCAGCCCGCCTGCAAATGTGACTGCATGGCCCTCCGCGATGCCCACGTCGAAGAATCTATCCTTGAAGTTCCGCGCAAAGTCCGAAAGGCCGGTGCCAAGCTTCATCGCCGCCGTAATAGCACAAATCCGCGAGTCTTTTTTTGCCATTTGAGAAATTGCCTCGCCGAAAGTTGAGGAAAATGTTCCTTGCGAGGCGCCCTGCGCACCAGTTTTTACATCAAATTTCGGCGTCCCGTGAAAACCCTTAGGATTCTTCTCCGCAAAGGAATAGCCCTTGCCCTTCGTGGTGCGCACGTGCACCAAAACCGGCCGATCCTTCTCCTTGGCCACCTGCAGCACCTTGACGAGCTCGCGAATGTCGTGGCCGTCAATCGGGCCATAGTACATGAATCCAAGGTTCTCGAAAATGGTGTCGTTATAGACAAGGTCCTTAAGCGTCGAGGTCGACTTTAAAATCACCTTACGCGCGGCCTCACCAAGAACAGGCACCCGACTCAAAAGCTTATCGACGGCGCTCTTTGTGCGCAAGTAAATGCCCCTCGTACGAATCGTCGACAGATAGCCGGCCATCGAGCCGACGTTGCGCGAAATCGACATCTCGTTGTCGTTGAGAATCACGATGAAATTCTTGCGGCACGAGCCCGCATTATTTATGCCCTCGTAGGCCAGCCCGCCCGAGAGCGCACCGTCTCCGATGACCGCAACAACCTTGCCCGACTCGCCCTTTAAATCCTTCGCGCTCAACAGGCCAAAAGCCGCGGAAATCGACGTGCTGCTGTGCCCCGAACTTACCGGGTCGTATGGGCTCTCATCACGACGCATAAAACCCGACAGCCCGCCCTCCTTGCGTAGCGTGTGAAAATTCTCAAGTCGCCCCGTCAAGAGCTTATGCGTGTAGGCCTGGTGCCCCACATCGAAGACGAACTGGTCCTGCGGGCAATCGAAGACCTTGTGCATCGCCACCGTGAGCTCCACGGAACCCAAGTTCGACGCCAAGTGCCCCCCGTTTTGCGAGACCGTCTCGATGATTTTCTCGCGTATCTGAACGCACAATATTTCAAGCTCCTCGAACGACAATTTTTTCACGTCCCGAGGCGACTTTATGCCGTTTAAAAGACTTTCCGTCGACAATTTTATCAAACCTTCTTTTAAGATGACCTCATTATACCACGAAGCGCCGGTCTGCTCAAATTTGAGGGTGCAATAATCAAGCTGTTTTCTCTTTTTTAGCTGCTCCGCTCCGGCCGCGAGGTCAAAGAAAATAAATATTTATTTTCTTTGTAGCCCAGAGCCCAACG
>JAZQMR010000170.1:0-5128 GCA_045543505.1 Acutalibacteraceae bacterium
GTGTCGTAGAGCAAGCCCGGCGGCGCCGCGAGGCGCCGAAGGCCCCTGCGGGGCCTTCGCCCAACCAGGAGCGCAACTTTGTTGGGCTCCTGGTTACAACGAAAATAAAGAATTTATTTTCGTTGGCCTCGCGGCCCGCGCGGGCTGCCGAGCAAGATCGGACCATCAAAGTAGGCACTCCCAAATTTAAAATGGAGAAACCTGAAAAATAAAAAAATTTATTGTAAAAAAATTTCGGAGATGATATAGTATTCTTAAATTTGCCAGAATGGCGATTTACTCAGATTTTTCAGGGAGATGGTTCTTCAAACTATGTTCAATTTTTTAAGGCCTGCAAAGGCTATCGATAGGCTTCCGGCGGAGAAAATTCCCGCGGCCTACAAGCGACACAGACTTCAAGTATTCATTAGTATTTACGTTGGCTACTTATTATATTACTTTGTCCGCAGCAATTTTGTTTTCGCGAAGAGCGCACTTTTCGAGCTAGGTTTTACCAAGACTCAAGTGGGCCTCATCGCGTCGGCGTTTGGTTTTTCCTATGGTATTAGCAAGTTCGTCATGGGTAACATTTCTGACCGATCCAATGCGCGATATTTTTTGGCTATTGGCCTTATCATTTCGGGCGTCATAAACTTATTTTTGCCCAACACCACGAGTCTTATTTTGATGTTCATTTTGGTCTTTTTAAATGGTTGGTTTCAAGGCATGGGCTGGCCGCCCTGCGCGAGGATTATGACGCATTGGTTCTCGGATAAAGAGCGCGGCATGAAGATGGCGATTTGGAACACCTCGCACAATCTGGGTGGCGGGCTTGTCCCGACGATTACCATCATGGGCGCGGCGCTGTTCGCCTCGTGGAAGGGCATATTTTACTTCCCAGCGCTCATTGCCATCGCTGGCGGTTTCTTCTACATACTTTTGGCCCGAGACACGCCGCAATCGGTCGGGTTGCCTCCAATAGAGGAATTCAAGAACGACTATCCGGCGGTGCAAAAGGACCTTAAGGATGCCGAGGCGGAGATGTCCGGCCGCGAGATTTTATTTAAGTACGTCCTAAATAATAAGCTAATTTGGTGTGTCGCGCTGGCGAATATTTTCGTCTACTTCGTGCGCTACGGCGTGCTCAACTGGGTGCCGATTTATTTGCAAGAGACGCGCAACCTCAGCGTGAAAGACTGCTCGATAGCGTTTGCCATGTTCGAGTACGCGGCGATTCCCGGTACGATTATCATTGGTTGGCTGAGCGACCATGTCTTTCACGGGCGTCGCGCGCCACTAGGCGTTGGCTGTATGGTTGGCGTCGCGGTTGCGACTTTGGTCTACTGGCAAAGCACCAGCTTCATCGCGATTAACTGCGCGTTGGCCTGCATAGGTGCACTCATCTACGGCCCGGTCATGCTGATTGGCCTTTGCGCGATGGATCTTGTCCCCAAAAAGGCTGCCGGTACGGCAAGCGGTTTTACAGGTTTATTCGGCTACCTAGGTGGGCAGGTTTTGTCCGAGGTTGCTATGGGTGCCCTCGTCGATAAATTCAGCTGGAATGGCGGGTTCATCTTGATTGTGGCTTGCTGTGCCCTGACGATTTTGTTCTTGTCGTTCACCTGGAATGCGCATAATACGAAGGAGAACTGAGGGTTTCATCAAACATCGGCCGTACAAGAGCGCAACATAGTTGCGCTCTTGTATACAACGAAAATAAATATTATTTTCGTTGGCCTCGCGACCGATGGGGCTAAAGGAAAAAATCGCAATTAGAGCACGCAAATGAGGTAACGATATTAATTGAAGGTGTATTACATGGCAAGAAAATTTTTGTTGGGCGTTTTAATTTTAAGTCTTACAGGCTTTGCATGTGGATGTGGTCTGTCTAGCGAACAGCCAAACGAGCCCCAAAGCGAAGTTCATTCTCAACAAGAGGCAGCAAATGAAAGTAAACATGAAGGAGCGTCAAATAAAATTACAGTCTCTGAGAATTCCGTTTGGTCTCCGCAAGAGTGCGATGAAGCCATAAAGCTTGCAGAAATTGTCGTTGAAGCTGTTAAAAATAAAGATTTGAACGCGCTCTCGAAAACGATAAATTATCCGCTCACGATAAGTTCATCCAGATCTGATGAAGAACTTCAAATAAACAATGAAGCAGAGTTTTTAAATTTAAGTTTTGATGATATTTTCACAGATGAAATGTGCTCGCAAATTATCAATACGCAAGAGTTGTTTGCCAGTTGGCGCGGCTTTATGCTTGGTAGAGGAGAAATTTGGGTGTCGCCAGTTGATGCCCAGATGAAAGTTATGAGTATTAATAAAATTTAGAATTGTTCCATAATTAAAAAGACGCTTAACACAGCAAGCGTCTTCTTTTTGTTTGCGCTAAAAATAGTACTGAGATGAAAACCATCTGCCACCCAAGAGTGCAATAAAGTTGGCCTCGCGGCCATTCTACTCAAAAAGCAAGTTCCAAAATAAATAAAGTAGGCACACGGAAACTGCCTCCCAAAACCTCTTTCAGAAACGTACGTGAAACCTCTCAATTTATGCGGCTTCCATTATCCAGCATATGGCAGTATTACAAATTTTCTGGAGGTGTTTCTTAAATAATTAAATATGATATAACAGGCTGAAAAGGACGGTATAGATATGTACAAGTGCAAAAAGTGCGAATCAAACGAATACATAAAAGCTGGCTTTGTAAAAGGTAAACCGCGATACAAATGCAAAAAAGGAGGTTCCAATTTGTTCCAACAAGGTATAAAGGGCGGAGCAAACAAGAAAAGTTCGAAGCAGTGCGACTATACGCTCATGGCCTTTCATTCATGACAATCGCAAAACTCTTAAAAGTTAGCGCCCCATCAGTTTTTGTTTGGGTGAAAACATTTGCAGAAAATAACTATTCTAAACCGGCGCCAACTGACGATAGCGTAGTGATTGAGCTCGATGAAATGTGGCATTTTGTGCGCTTAAAAAAAGACAAGTTTGGATTTAGATGTATTGCTAAATCCCAGTATATGCAAGCGAATATACTGTAAAATCAAATTCTGAAAAACGCATAAGTAGCGGTTCATTTTAACTTTGCCGTTTGTAAAAATAGCAGCCATATATGCAACATTAGCAATGCCGATTTAGAAAGCTTATTGCCGAACCACAAAACAGCTCATCGATTGGGAGTGCGGCGATCGAGATGCTGAAACCTTCAGAAAAATGTATGAGCGGTTGAAAAAGTGGAACATATAAGGTCTTCTTTAGCGATTGTTACAGTGTTTATTATGATTTCATACCACCGGAATATCTGATCTAAACAAAATCAGCAGCGCATTTGATTGAAAGTGACAATTCCACACAAAATCACTGGTTTGCAAGATTTAGACGAAAAACCTGCTGTGTTTCCCGCTCCCTCGACATGATTAATTTGACCATATTCCTTTATGAGGCCTTTCATATCAATAAATCTATCAGTATCGTTATTTGAGCAACGCTTCCTTCAACAGTGTATCATAAATGTTTCCATAGGGCACCTTCCCCAATTGACAAGCCTTGCGCGCAAATGAGATAATAATCATAAAAACTGCGTGAAATTAGGGAGTAAAAAATGGAGAAAGAATTGCCAAAATCCTATGAGCCGAGCCAGGTTGAGGATAAAATATACGAGTTTTGGCAGCGCGGAGGATACTTCGAGGCCAAACTTGACGAGAACAAAAAGCCCTACACCATAGTCATGCCGCCGCCGAACATCACTGGGCACCTGCACATGGGGCACGCGCTAGACGACACACTACAGGACATCCTCGTTCGCTTCAAGCGGATGCAAGGTTACATCACACTTTGGCTGCCCGGGACAGACCACGCCTCGATTGCGACGGAAGCTAAAATCGTTGAGGCTATGCGTCAGGAGGGGCTTAAAAAAGAGGACATCGGTCGCGAAGAGTTCCTAAAGCGCGCCTACGCCTGGAAAGAAAAATATGGCGGAAAAATCATCGAGCAAATAAAGAAACTCGGAGCCTCGTGCGATTGGAGCCGCGAGCGCTTTACGATGGACGAGGGCAACAAGGCCGCCGTCAATGAGGTTTTCGTGCGCCTCTACGAGAAGGGCCTGATTTATCGCGGCGAGCGGATCATCAACTGGTGCCCGAAGTGCAAGACTTCCATCTCGGACGCGGAGGTCGACTTTAGCGAGCACGACGGCAACTTCTATCACTTGAGGTACGCCTTGGCTGACGGAAGCGGCTTTGTAGAGCTGGCAACAACGCGTCCAGAAACCTTACTTGGCGACACCGCTATTGCAGTCAACCCCGACGACGAGCGTTACAAGCATTTGGTGGGCAAGACAGTCATCGTCCCGCTTGTTGGCCGTGAGATTCCCATCGTTGCGGATTCGTACGTTGAGGTTGAATTCGGCACCGGCGTGGTTAAGATTACTCCTGCGCATGACCCTAATGACTTTGAGGTCGGCTTGCGTCACAATTTGCCGATCATAAACGTGATGGACGAAAATGCCGTTATAAACGAGAACGGCGGCACTTATTGTGGCCTTGACAGGCTGGCTGCGCGTAAGAAAATCGTGGCTGACCTCGAGGCCGCTGCTGCCCTAATTAAGGTCGAACCCATTAAGCATAATGTTGGCTCGTGCTACCGTTGCAGTGAGACCATCGAGCCGCGCATCTCGAAGCAGTGGTTTGTACGGATGCAACCCCTTGCCGAGCCGGCCATTAAGTGCGTCGAGGACGGCGATGTGCGCTTTATTCCGGGGCGCTTCGACAAAATTTACTTCAACTGGCTCAACAACATCAAGGACTGGTGCATCTCGCGGCAGCTGTGGTGGGGCCACCAGATTCCGGCCTACTACTGTCAGGAGTGCGGCCACGTGACGGTCGCGAGAAGTCAGCCCGACAAGTGCGAAAAGTGCGGCTCCCTCGAGCTAAAACAGGACGAGGACACGCTCGACACCTGGTTTTCCTCGGCGTTATGGCCTTTTGCGACGCTCGGGTGGCCAGAAAAAACTCCGGAGCTCGACTATTTCTACCCGACTGACACGCTCGTCACCGGCTACGACATCATCTTCTTCTGGGTCGTACGTATGGTTTTTTCGGCCCTCGAACATACCGGCAAGCCGCCATTTAAGAACATTCTTATTCAT
>JAZQMR010000171.1:0-1726 GCA_045543505.1 Acutalibacteraceae bacterium
CGATACTCTAGTTTCGCTTCTTTATCGGCTCGCATCTCAATCGACGTGCCAACATAACAAGGAATTTTGTGCTCATCAATTATCGAAACTTCAGCCAAATTCATTTCATCCACAAAGCGCCGTTTTAAGCCATCTTTTAACGGTTCTTCGTGCTCTTTTAAAGCCTCAAATCCAAAACTCCAACCTCGAAGTTTACCGTTTTTAGCTTTTTCGATTACCTCGCCGTCTGTTATTTTGCAAATCGCCCGAAGCCCGATATTATCCTCAAAAAGCTCCACGTTTCCTTGCTTTGTCGACCCTAAAACTCTCGATGGCTCGTGGTTTAAGAGGCACAAAACATCGTCGCTTTTTTCTAACGCTCGCTGAAATGTTTTCGGGCTAATTTGCTCAACGAATTTTTCGCCGTTCTCATCAAGCATTGGCCGAGAGTCTCTAGCAATCGCATTCACGTACCCATCTAGAAGTACGCTGTCATTCCTGATTTCTATTCGCAAAAACTTCACCTCCAGTTTTTCAAATTAAACGCAGAATCTAAAACAGCTCTTTCAGGTCTACACCGTAAATCGCTTGCCAAGCTTCAGCTGGATAGGTTCGAACGCTACCATAATTTGCATCGAAGATTTTAGGCATTTCTAGCTCGTGAGAGGTGCAATAGTTTCGAAGTGGTTTCCAATCAAATTTTGATTTCAGCCGTATCTCCGCAGCCTTTATGCTCGCGAATTCTTTTGACTTATCGAGTTCTCTTTTCAATTTTTCCACCTCCCTTGATTTTTGGCTCGCCGTGTTCATTGCCGTTGCCTCACGTCGGCTTCCAATCCAGCTTTTTTCACGAATAGCTTTTTGTGTCTCTTTTTCTGCAAGCTCCCGACGTTCCACTTCATCGGCATACAAACGCAAGGCTTCAGGATAGCTTCTAGGTATGCACGAGTATCCACCGGTCTTGCGAATCTGTGGTAAAACTTCTTCAGTTACCCAATCTTGAAATTTTTCTGCTTCTGATTTTCGGCTTTGGAAAATACATCGATACAAATTAGACTCATCCACAAAAATCATAGCCTGTAAGCCGCCTTCCGTAAGGGTGTCGGTACTAGCGACACCCTTATCTTTTAACCGTTTTCGGCAATCTCGAGCATTTTTAATATCTAGAATTCTGCACACATCGGCTAAACAAAAGTACGGCTGGTTATCAACCAAAGTTGTCCTAACATCGCCGAAATCTTCATTTTTAAATATTGTTAAATTGCTCATTTTTTAGGCCTCCGTTTTTGTTTTCAATATTTGTAACCTGATTTGTATTTGGCGTGTAAACCTCTTTTGTCACCGAATTAAACAGCACATCTTGAAGCCCCAACTTGATAAAATTAAGCCCCAAAGGCCCAAGATTTTGTAAATATCTGACCTCGTCTATTTGCATTAGATTCGATTCCAATGCGGTTTTATAGGCCTCAAATCGAGTTTTGATGTCACCCTTGATGATTTCTTTTGTGTCGAAAGCAAAATAAGAACCACCTACTGTTACCGAAATCGAAGATTTCGAACAGTCACGGGAACCTTGATTCCTACGGAATGAAAAAGACTTCTTCTCCTTCTCGAGAAGCAAGTCTCTGTTTAAAGCACATTCAAATGTTGCCAGAATCGGCATAATAGCGGTCTTTATGAAGGTTTCCCAACTCCAATCTGTTGGCACTCCGAAAAGTTCTAAAATCGAATCTGACATCGACTTTTT
>JAZQMR010000172.1:0-2761 GCA_045543505.1 Acutalibacteraceae bacterium
TACGGGCCTTCGGCGCCTCGCGGCGCCCATATGTTTGCTCCTGGCACTCCCCGTACGCACTTATCTTTGCGTCTTAACTGCAAAAGTCCTCAAGCAAGGTGTTAAGCTCGGCCTGGTTGGCGACGGCGATGCCCTCTTGTAGACGCTCTTGATCGGCCTTCGGGAGGGTACTTATACTGACTTCGGTGACCCGAAAAGGCGCACTGGCATCGGCCTCAAAGACCGCGACGTTGCCGTTGAAGTCTTTTACAATGTATGATAAACTAATATTTGGAGTATCGACTTGAGCATTATTGGAGTCGGTCGCCTTTTGATTGATCACGGGTATCGCGATGAGCGACGTCGCGACGCAGAGCAGGACAAAACAATACGAGCCGATTATGAATTTCCTCATAGTATCACCCCAAATTTTGCTAAATGTTCTGGGGATATTATTGGAGGTTTTTTTAAAATTATTCGCGAATTTTCAACTTTTAGGTTTTGTCTTTTTGTCACTTTGAGCGGGAGATTTTTAATGAGAAAAACAGACATAAGTAAGTATAACTTAAGCTCGAAAACCTTAAATAAGGTCGCGGGAGAAAGCTCTCTTCTCGCGAAAAGTTTAAAGACTTTCGGGGTTATTTTTCTTGTAAATGTGCTTATTTTTTCGACAATTTTTATAGGCTACATCGCGAGTGTGGCAGGCGACCGCGTAGAGTACGACGTGCGGGCAAGTAAGCTGCAATTGACGAGTATGATTTATGTCATGGACGAGAGCGGCAAAATGAAGGAGTACAACAAGGCCTACAGCTCGGAGAATCGCATCTGGGTTGACTTTAATGATATTCCTCAGCACATGAAGGACGCGATTATTTCCATCGAGGACAAGCGTTTTTACGAGCACAATGGCGTCGATATGATTAGAACTACCGGCGCAATCCTCAACCTGCTCATTGGCCGCGGCAGCTATGGCGGTTCTACGCTGACGCAACAGCTAGTTAAGAACTTGACCGAGGAAAGCGAAGTTAGCATCACTCGGAAGGTCAAGGAAATTTTCAGAGCACTCAACTTCGAGCGAGACTTCTCAAAGGATGAAATCCTCGAGGCCTACCTGAATGTGGTCAACTTCGGCAACGGCTGCAGAGGCGTACAGGCGGCGGCGAACACCTACTTTAACAAGCACATAAAAGATTGCTCCATTGCGCAATGCGCCACAATTGCTGGCATTACGCAGAATCCGGCGGCGTATAACCCGTTCGTCTACCCTGAGAACAACCAAGAGCGCCGTGAAACTGTCCTTAGTGAGATGTTCTCGCAAGGCAGGATTTCTCAAGCGGAGTTCGACGAGGCTATGGCTGAATCTAAGAGCATGACCTTCGAGAAGCGCGGCGGCGAAGGGCAGGAATCCTCGAACGTGCCGGTTCGAAATTGGTACACCGAGGCGCTCTTCAACGACATCATCAACGACTTGATGGCGAAGTACAAGATAAATAAAACCTCGGCGCAAGACATATTATTTAAGCAAGGCCTGAAAATCTACTGCGCGGTCGACGAGAAAGCCCAAGCCATCGCGGAGAAGGTCATCGCTACGGATTCGCTTATGCCGCAAGATAAGAACCTCGAGCTGGGCTACGTGATGATGGACTATGATGGTCGCGTGCTGGCTACAATTGGCTCTCGGGCCAAGAAAACCGGCAATATGCTCTTTGACAGGGCGAACTTCGCGAAGAGACAGGCGGGCTCGTGTATAAAGCCGATTTCAGTATATGCGCCGGCGATCGATATGGGACTCTATAACTACGCCTCGACCGTGAAGGATGAACCGCTGCCGAACTTCTATGGTAAAGGCAAGCCCGGCCCCAACAACTGGTACAAGTCCTTTAAGGGCGACGTTCCGCTGGTTTGGGCCATTCAACAGTCGGCCAACGCGCCGGCAGCTCAAGTCCTGCAGGAGATTACATATCAACGCAGCTTTGACTTCTTGACGAAAAAACTCGGATTTAGCCACTTCGACGCGGAAGATAGAACCTCTGGCGGAGCGTTGTCTCTAGGCGGTCTGCACGGCGGCGTTACCGTCCGAGAGATGACCGCGGCGTTCCAGATTTTCGGCAACGGCGGCATGTACAACAAGCCTTATACATATTTCTACGTGCTAGACAGAAATGGCAAAATCCTCCTTGATAACCGCGACAAAATCGGTACAAGGGCCATTAGCTCGCAGTCGGCCACCATTATGAACAGGCTCTTGCGGCAAGTCATCGTCGCCGGAACCGGTAGGGGCGCGGACATCGACAAGTGGGAGGTCATCGGCAAGACCGGTACTACCAACGACGATAAGGATAGCTGGTTCGTCGGCCTGACTCCAAAAGCTGTCGCTGGCATCTGGACGGGCTACGACTCGCCAAAGAGAATTCGCGAGACGGCCTATGCAAAGCGGATTTGGAAGGAAATTATGTCGCGGTACTTGGCGGACAAGGAGCCTCAGCCATATAAGTTTGACTCGAACGTGAAAGAGTGCGAGTACTGCCTGTCAAGTGGCGGCATTGCCGTGCCGGGTGCTTGCCCTTCTACGACGATTGGATACTTTGCAAACAACAACATGCCGGCCACTTGCACGCAGCACGCGGGCGAAATGGTCTACCGGACGCAGCTTGATGATGACATCGATGAGCTTGAGCAACAGGAAATCCCCGAGGACTTAATGGAGTAGTAGCTTTAGATTTCGAGTAAGAAAATTTGTCTGAGCGAGCCCATGGGCGCCGCGAGGCGCCGAAGGCCCGTA